>JBILUB010000310.1:0-3662 GCA_044371245.1 Opitutaceae bacterium | reverse complement strand
CGCCGGGGCGACCTGCCAGTTGCCTCGGCGGTTATGGTTCAAGGTCCAGGCCATGAGCGCGGCCCCGCCGGCGATGGGCAGGTAGCCGGGCAGGAGGCCTGTCCAGCTACGCGGCCACTCCCGGAGCGGCCAGAAGAGGAGCAAGGCGAGCCCGAGCTGGGCCGTCACCCAGGGCCACGCGCGATTCGAGGCCGCAGGCTGGCCGCCGGTCGGGGAGCCGCGTGGGGTGAGGGGTGGCACGGGAGTTTACTTCGCGGGAGGGGCCGCCTGCTCGGCGGCGATGATGGCGCGGACTTTTTCGCTCAAGATGCGCACGATCTCGGCGCAGACGCGCTCGCCTTCGGCCGGGTCGGCTTGGGAGGGCGAGCCGTTGATGCCGCCGGTGCCGGGGCAGATGGCGGCGCGGGAGCGGATGCGATACCAGGGCTTGGAGACCTTGAAGTCCTTGACCCGGTCCATGTGCGAGCGCGTGCCGATGGCGAGGGCGATTTCGGTCTCGGCTTGGTCGGCGTGGGAGATCTTGGTGAATCCGGCCTCGGACCAGTAGTTCCAGTAGGCGAGGCGGGCGTCGGGGTAGGTTTCCCAGACGCGATAGACCGCGAGATTGAAGGCGGCGCCGTTGGCTCCGTGACCGCTGAGGAAGAGCAGGTTTTTGAAACCGTGGCGGCAGAAGTGGCGGGCCAGGTCGGTCAGCACCGCGATGGTGGTGTCGCCGGTCAGGCCGATGGTGCCGGGATACTCCGCCATCTCGTCGGCGAAGCCATAGGGCAGGGCGGGAGCGAGAATCGCGCCCGTGGCCTCGGCGACGCGCCGCGAAAAATACTCGGCGGAGTCGAGGTCCACGCTGAGCGCGAGGTGCGGGCCGTGGGCCTCGATCAGGCCGACGGGGATGATGACGGGCAGACGGCGATCCAGGGCGGGAATCTCGTCGGAGGTGAGGTGTTTCCATTCGATCATGGGAGGAGGGGGAAAAGGATGACGGAGATTGGCCGCGAAAGAACGCGGAGAACGCAAGGGTTCGGAGTCTGGGTGTTTTTCGCGCTCTTTGCGTGCTCGGGCATTCCAGAGGGTTTTTGGGAGGCGAGGGCAAGCCGCCCGAGCCTCAGCCGGCTGCGACGGGCGACTCGGCGCCGCATCAGGCCACGATGCGCTGGTGGCGGCGGCGGTAGGCGAGGGGCGTCACCCGGTGCGCGGTGCGGAAGCGACGGTGGAAGTTGCTCAGGTTCTCGAAACCGGCCAGCAGCGACACCTCGGCCACCGAATAGCTCGTGGCGGAGAGCAGGCGGGCGGCGCGCTCCACGCGCAGCCGCAGGATCCACTCGGTCGGGGTGAGCGCGAGGTGTTCGCGCATCGTGCGGCCGAGGTGGGCGACGCCGCAGCCGGCGAGCGCGGCGAGCCGCGCCGGCCCTTCGCGCAGAGCCTCATCATCGCGCTCGAAGGTGAGCAGGGCGCGGCGCAGCCAGGCGGGCGCGGTGGCCGGGACCGAGGCCGCGACGGAGCCGGCCACGAGCCGATCCAACGAGAGCAAAAACCAGTCGCGGGTGGCGGCGTCGCGGGGGGAGGGAATCATTTGGCGAAACAAATCCGCCGCCGCCCGATCTCTCGCCTCATCGAGCGTGATCACGGGCGAGAGCGGAGCGGATTCGTCGAAAAAACCATGCGCGCCCCAGCCATAGCGAGCGCGCAGGGCGAGCCATTCGTCCGCCGGAAAGGCGATGTTGACGAAGGCAAACGGCTCGCTCGAGGCCTCGGCTCGGAAGCCATGCTGATCCCGCGTCCGCACGTAGACCAGATCGCCGGCCCGGAGCGGGCGCTCCTCGCCGTCCTGCCAATGCCAGCCGCGGCCGGAATCGACCCGAAACAACTCGGGATAATCCTGCCCGTGCCGCACCCAGCCGACGGACGACGCGGCCTCGATGTAGGCCACATGGCAGGCGTCTTGCCCGCGTCGGATCTCGGACCAGCGAAAATGCTCCATGGATCAAACCGATACACTTTTTAGCCGCACCGGCGCAAGACCGGCGCCACGGGCTTCGTGTAGCGTGGTCCCGTCAATCACCCATGAGCACCCTCACGCTTCCCACCCCGTCCGTCGGCCTCACCCAGGCCGAAATCGAGCACTACCATCGCGAAGGCTACGTCATTCATCAGCGCCCGGTCCTGCCCGAGGCGAAATTCGCCGCGTTGAAGACCTACTTCGAGCAAATCCTCGCGGACCTGCCCGGCGACACCCGGCCCGAGGCGATGGACGTGCCGCACTTCATGCACCCGAAGTTGTTGGAGTGGGCTTTCGACGACGCGATCCTCGATCTCGTACGCCCGATCGTCGGCGAGGACATCGCGCTTTTCTCGACCCACTTTATCTGCAAGCCCAAGGGCAACGGCAAGCGCGTGCCCTGGCACGAGGATTCGGCCTACTGGCGGGGCAAGATCAACCCGATGGAGGTCTGCACTGTCTGGCTCGCGATCGATCCCTCCACCAAGGTGAACGGCTGCATGATGGTCATCCCGCGCACCCACACCGAGGCGCAGAAAGGCTTTTCCGACTACGAGGCGGTGGACACGGCCAAGAGCGTGTTCGGCACCGAGATCGTCGCCCGCCACCGCGACGATTCGAAGCGCGTCTTCGTGGAGTTGCAGGCGAACGAATGCTCGCTCCACGACGCCCGCGTGCAACATGGCTCCGAGCCCAACACCTCCCAGATCCGGCGCTGCGGCTGGACCATGCGGTTCTGCTCGACCCGCGTGAAGTTTAACGAAGAGGCCTTCGACGGCATGCATCAGGTTTATCTCGCCCGCGGCGTGGACCACGGGGGCAACCGATACGCCGATCCGAAACGCAGTTACCCCGAGGTCATGGCCCGTCGCGGCGAATCCACCGCCTACAAGAACGCGCACTGAGTCGGGTGGCACGGGCGTCTCGCCCGTGGCGGGCGGGCGTCTCGCCTGCCCGTTTCAGCGGCAGGGGCGGTACCCCCCTGCCGCGCACCCTTCACCGCCCGCCGCCAACCCCGCCCGTGCACCTCCATTTCGCCAAGGCCAAGTGGGAAGCCTGGGACGAGCCGTTCGTCCCCTTTCTCGACCGCGCCGCCGCCTCCGGCTTCACCGCGACCGAGATCTTTATCCCCTCGCTCGCCGAGTCGCCGGCGGACATCGCGGCCGCGCACGCGGCGCGCGGCTTGGCGCTGGTCGCGCAGATCGTGACCGAAGGCGCCGACGTCGCGGCGCACCTTGGCTCGCTCGAGGCGCGTTACCGCCGGGCCTGCGCCTGCGGCCCTCTGTTGGTGGACTGCCACACCGGCGCGGATTGGTTCACCTTCGAGGAGAACCAGCGCATTTTCGCCCGCGCCCTGGAGCTCGAGCGCGAGCTGGGCGTGCCCCTCTGTCACGAGCTCCACCGCGGCCGCGCGCTCTACAACGCGCCCGACACCCTACGCCACCTGCACGCGTTGCCCGGGCTGCGCCTCACGGCCGATTTTTCCCACTGGCAGGTCGTGCACGAGTCCGGCGACCTCGCGCGCCACGCGGCCGCGGTGGACGCGGTCGTCGCGCGCGCCTGGCACATCCACGCCCGCGTCGGCTTTGGCGAGGGGCCGCAGGTTCCGGACCCGCGCGCCGCCGAGTGGGCCGGGCAGGTGGAGGTCAACACCGGCTGGTGGCGG
>JBILUB010000032.1:0-13273 GCA_044371245.1 Opitutaceae bacterium | reverse complement strand
AGATCGAGCTGCTTGCCCTTGAGGGCGGCTTTGAAACCGACCCCTTGGATTTCGAGATCCTTGACGAAACCTTCGGATGCACCCTTGACCATTCCGGCGATCACCGAACGGGCGGTGCCGTACATGGCGCGGGAGAAACGGGTCTCCTCAGCGGGCTTAACGGTCACCTTGGAATCGGCGACCGAGATTTCGACCACAGGTGCAAAGGTGCGGGAGACCTTGCCTTTGGGACCCTCGACCGAGACCGTGGTATCTTTGATGTCCACCTTAACCTTGGCGGGGATGAGAACGGGAATTTTGCCTACGCGTGACATTGTGTTGGCTCCTTTGGGTTACCAAACGTTGCAGACAAGCTCGCCGCCGAGCTTCTCGCGGCGGCAATCCTGATCCTTCTTAAGACCCTTGGAGGTCGAGAGGATGGCGATGCCGAGACCGTTGAGCACGCGAGGAATCTCGGTGTAGCCGACGTAGAGGCGGCGGCCCGGCGTGGAGACGCGCGAGAGGTTGGTGAAGGCGGGCTGACCGTCGAGAAACTTGAGTTTCACGACAACGGTCTTGTGGCCGTTCTTGTCGGTGCCGGTGGCGACGTCGGAGACGTAGCCCTCGTTTTTGAGGATAAGCGCGAGGCTCTCCTTGAGCTTGGAGTGCGGCGCTACGCACTCGGACTGGCCGGCGCGCGAGGAGTTGCGCAGACGGGTCAGGAAGTCGCTGACTGGATCGGTCATGGTGGTGGATGTTTTTGGGTTTAGATTAGCCGCGCGGGTCATATCCGGTACCGCTTTCGCGGTACTTAACTCCCGGGGCTGAGAGGGAAAAGTCGCGGGCCGGGCTTACCAGGAGGACTTGGTCACTCCGGGAATCTTCCCGTTCAGGGCCAATTCACGGAAAGTGATTCGGGACATCCCGAACTTGCGAATGAACGCACGGGGACGACCGGAAAGGCTGCAGCGGTTACGAACGCGGACCGGGGAGGAATTTTTCGGCAGTTTTTGCAAGGCCTTGTTGGCGGCAAAAAACTCTTCGTCCGTGGTGGCCGGATTGATGAGCTTGGCCTTGAGTTCAGCCCGCTTGGAGGCGAACTTTGCAACGAGCGTTTTACGTTTCTCGTTGCGATTGATGGCGGAGGTCTTGGGCATGGCGAAAGTCGTTTAAAATTAAGCAGCCTTGTTCTTGGCCGCGGCGTCAGCGGCAATTTGCTGCTCGGTGCGGCGGAAAGGCATCCCGAGGAGTTTGAGGAGCTCGCGACCCTCTTCGTCGTTGGAAGCGGAGGTCACGATGTTGAGGTCAAGGCCCATGCTTTTCTTGACGCTCTCCACATTGATTTCGGGGAAGATGGTGAAATCAGTGATCCCGAGCGCGTAGTTACCTTGGCCATCAAGCTTCGAGTGAACGCCGCGGAAGTCGCGGATCGTGGGTAGGGCGACGGCGAGAAGACGATAGAGGAACTCCCACATCGCATCCCCGCGCAGGGTAACGTGGGCGCCAACAACCTGACCTTGGCGGAGCTTAAAGTTCGAGATAGCCTTCTTGGACTTGGCGAGGATGGCCTTCTGGCCAGCGATCGCGGAGAGATCGCGCTGGATGTCGGCGATCTGGTTCTTGTCAGCCTCGGCGTCGATACCGACGTTGAGGGAGACCTTGGTGATCTTCGGAACCTCGTGATTGTTCTTGTAGCCGCGGCTCTTAACAAGGGCCGGGACGATCTGCTCGAAGTAATGCTGCTTGAGGAAGGGGACGCGTTTAGTGCTCATTTGGATGGTGTTACCGCCGGATTACCGACCCGACGACCTTGAGTGCTTGTGGGATGAGGGGAGATGGAGGGACGAAAAGGGGCGAGGTTACAGAGGTGAACCCCGCCCCGGGCAAGAACTATCTAGCTTCGCTCAGGCCTTCTTGGTGGCGGCCCGCTTGGGGGACGCGTCGTAGCGGCTCTTAAGCTGGAGATTCGAGACGTGGACTGTGCCTTCGCGTTCGACGATGGCTCCGTTCGGATTCTCCTGAGACTTCTTTAGATGGCGCTTGATCATGGCAACACCCTCAACGCGAGCGCGTTGTTTGGCTGCGACGATCTCGAGAACTTTACCCGACTTCCCCTTATGGGAGCCGGCGATGACAACGACTTCGTCGTTACGCTTGAAATGGAAAGTGGCGGGCATGTTAGAGAACCTCCGGTGCGAGCGAGATGATCTTCATGAAGTTCTTGGCGCGGAGCTCGCGGGCGACGGGTCCAAAGATGCGAGTGCCCTTTGGGTTGCCGTCAGCGCCAATGATGACGATGGCGTTGGAATCAAAGCGAAGGTAGGAACCATCGGCACGGCGGACCGGGGCCTTGGTGCGAACGACGACGGCCTTGGCGACCTCGCCCTTCTTGACCGTGGCGTCGGTGCCCGAGTCCTTAATGTGGACGGTGATGACATCACCAACCGCGGCGGTGTCGGTAGTTTGGCCCTTCTTGCTGATCATCGCGGCACGACGTGCCCCGGTGTTGTCAGCGACTTCGAGAATGGAGCGGAGTTGGATCATGATCTGGGTTTCTCCGTAGTGGGTTAAGCCTTGATGGAGGCTGCGACATCGCTCTCGGAAACGGCGGCGACGTCGGCGGTGATGGCATGCTCGATCACATTGGTGACACGCCAGCGCTTCAAACGGCTGATCGGACGGGTCTCCATGATCTCGACTTTGTCGCCGACCTTGGTCTCGTTCTTCTCGTCATGCACGTGCACGACGGTCTTGCGATTGATGACTTTCTGGTAGCGAGGGTGCGGCACCTTGAAAGGCACGGTGACCTTGATCGACTTGTCGCCAGAGCGGCTGGTGACGTTGCCTATGAGCGTCTTGCGGGAATTGCGTTCGGGGGTGGACATTGTAGTGAATCCTCGGATACGGCAGCCTTAGGCGGCCTTCTGGGTCTTGATGGTTTCGAGGCGGGCGATGTCCTTGCGGAGGGAGCGAAGCTGGTGGGTCTTCTCGACTTGGCCGGTTTGCTTGCGCAGACGGAGGTCGAGGAGCTTTTCGCGGGTCTCGTTCAGTTTAACATTGATCTCTGCAACGGAGAGATCGCGGACTTCCTTGGCTTTCATTGTAAATGTTCTTCGGGTTGAGGGTTAAGCGGCGGCGCCCTCACGGACGATGAAGCGGCACTTGAAGGGGAGCTTTGCATCCGCCAGGCGAAAGGCTTCCTTCGCGACAGTCTGCGGGATACCGGCGAGTTCGAAAAGCACGGCGCCGGGTTTGATCTGCGCGACGTAGTACTCAACGCCACCCTTACCGGAGCCCATTCGGACCTCCGCGGGCTTTTTCGTGACGGGCTTGTGGGGGAACACGCGAATCCACAGTTTGCCCTTACGTTTAAGGTGACGGGCAATGGTGACACGAGCGGCTTCGATTTGACGGCCGGTCATGGGACCACGAGTGAGTGATTGGAGTCCGAACTCGCCGAATGCGAGCGTATTGCCGCGCTTGGCATTCCCTGCGAGGGAGCCTTTTTGCGACTTGCGGAATTTGGTGCGGGCGGGAGCGAGAGCCATTGTAGGATTCTCTTTATCTTAGAGGTTGGTGTTGGAGTCGGCCGGGCTGTCGCCTCAAGCGGTGCCTTCGTCCTTTTTGCAGATCCAGCACTTGACGCCGATCTTGCCGTAGACGGTCTGGGCTTCGAAGAAGCCGTAGTCGATGTTCTCACGGAGGGTGTGGAGGGGAACACGTCCCTTGCGCTGCCACTCACGACGGGCGATATCAGAGCCACCCAAGCGTCCCGAGCACTGAATACGAATACCCTCGGCTCCGAGGCTCATCGCTGTTTCCACCGCCTTCTTCATCGCGCGGCGGAAGGCAATCCGGCGTTCGAGCTGCAGGGCGACGTTTTCGGCGACAAGACCGGCTTCGATCTCGGGCTTCTTGATCTCCTGAATATCGAGGAGCACCTCTTTGCCGGTCAGTTTGGCGAGATCGGCCTTGATGATCTCCACTTCGGCGCCCTTCCGACCGATGACGATACCCGGCCGGGCAGTGTAGATTTTAACCCGGACGCGATTGGAAGCGCGCTCGATGAAGATCTTCGGAACGGAAGCCGCCTTCAGTTTCTCCATCAAAGTCCGACGGATGATCTGGTCCTCATGGAGGAGCTTGGCGAAGTCCTTTTTGCTGGCGTACCAGCGGGACTGCCAGTTGCGGCGGACGGCGAGACGGAAGCCGGTAGGATTGGTTTTCTGGCCCATGGTGGTAAGTCGTACAGGGGTTTAGGCAGATGCACCGTCGCTGAGCACGACCGTGATGTGGCTCATCTTTTTGCGGCGGGGGGCGGCGGTGCCGCGGGCGGCAGCCTTGAATCGTTTGAGCACAGGGCCCTGGTCCACGTAGGCGGTCTTCACCACCAACGAATCGGATGAGAGGTTGTTGTTGTTCTCAGCGTTCGCGATGGCGCTCTTAAGCGTCTTGTTGATGAGCTGAGCGCTCTTGCGCGGGATCAGCGCGAGATATTCGGAGGCCTCGGTGGCGGGGCGACCGGTGATGGTGCGGACAACTTCGCGAACCTTTTTAGGGGACATGCGAGCGTTGCGAGTGACGGCGGTGACTTCCATGGGATGAGATTCCTTTTTGAGAGGCGACAGCAGCGAGGGGATACCCCACCCTGCCCTTTTGATTGTTGATTACTTGCGAGATGATACAGTTTTGACGGCGACGACATCACCTGGTCGGAGAGCGACGCCGGGACTTAGCTCAAGGATAAGCCCGCTTGCAGCGCGGAGTCGGAGATCGACGAGGAGAATTTCCCCGATCGGTTCACCGTCACGGCTGGCAAAGCAGACCATTCCTTGGCGAAAGCCCGCGTCTTGACCATTGTCGATGAGGACGAGATCGGCCGCGGCAGTTTGAACCACGCGAACGACACGGGCGGAGTTGACAGAACGCTCCATCGCGATCTCCGCTAGCGCGGAGCCTGCGCCGAAGAAGGCGGCGACTACGACACAGAGGCGAAGTACGAAGGAGCGCATTGGAAAGAACGAAGAAGCGCCTAAAGGCCTCAGATTTCTTTGCGAGTCATGCCACCGTGCGCCTTGAAGACGCGGGTGGGCGCGAACTCGCCGAGTTTATGTCCAACCATGTTATCGGTGACGTAGACGGCGACGAAAGCCTTCCCGTTGTGCACGTTGAAGGTGTGGCCGATGAAGTCGGGCGTGATGGTCGAACGACGGGACCAAGTTTGAATGGGCTTCTTGGCCTTGGTGGCTACTGCCTTCTCGATCTTTTCGAGCAGGTGATAGTCGACGAAGAAGCCTTTTTTGATGGAACGGGCCATGATGGGTGGTCGGGAAGGTTACTTCTTGCCGCGCGGCTTGCGGCCGTTGTGGCGAACGAGGATCTGGCTGTTCGAGGGCTTCGAACGTTTGCGGGTGGGGAAACCCTTCGCGAGTTGGCCCCAGGGGGAGACGAGGTGTTGGCGACCGCCACCACCTTTGGATTTTCCTTGGCCACCGCCGTTGGGGTGGTCGACAGGGTTCATCGAGACGCCGCGCTGGCGCGGGCGCTTGCCGAGCCAGCGGTTACGACCGGCTTTACCGAGCGAGCGATTCATGTGGTCGCCGTTGCCGACCTCACCGATGGTGGCGCGGCACTTGGGATTTACCAAGCGGATCTCCCCGGAGGGCATCTTCAGCTGGGCCACGCCATTCTCGACCGCGATCAGCTCGATGGAAGTCCCGGCGGTGCGACCAAGCTGCGCGCCGCGGCCCGGAATGAGCTCGACGCAATGCAATTTGGTGGACGGGGGGATGATCTCGAGCGGGAAGTTGTTACCGACGAGGAAATCGTTGGTCGTGGCTTTGTTCGACGTGACGATCTTGGTACCGACCTCCATGCCTTTGGCGGCGATGATGTAACGCTTGTCACCGTTTTCGTACTGAACAAGCGCGAGACGCGCGGAGCGGTTAGGATCGTACTCGATCGCGATGACGGTGGCGGGGATATCAAGCACCGAGCGTTTGAAGTCGACGATGCGATGGAGGCGTTTGTGGCCGCCTCCACGACGGCGGCTGGTGATGCGGCCGTTATTGTTGCGGCCGCCGGACTTGGCCTGCGAGTAGGTCAGGGCCCGCTCGGGACGTTTGTCGGTGAGCGTCTTGTCCTGATTCAGTACCGTGAAGCGCTGAGACGGGGTGAGAGGGCGGAAGGATTTGAGAGCCATGATGGTTTATTCCTTAGATGGGGGCGATGAGCGTCGCTCAGACGAGCTCGATCTTGTCGCCAGCCTTCAGGGTCACGAGGGCCTTCTTGATCGTGGAGGTCTTGATCGGACGGCCGCTGCGGGAACGCTTGGGTTTCCCCTTTGTGATTTGGGTGTTTACGCGAACCACAGCGACCTTGAAGGTCTTTTCGACGGCGGCCGCGATCTGGTGTTTGGTGGCCTTACGGTCTACCTCGAAGGTGTACTGGCCGAGGTCGGCGGAGAGGCTGGAGGCCTTCTCGGTGAGACGGACTTGTTTGAGGACGGCGAGTGCGTTCATTAGTTCTTACCTCCGTTGGCACGGGCGATGATCTTCTCGAGGCCCTTGGTGGAGACGATGATTCGCTTGTACTGAGCGAGATCCTTGGCGTTGAGCTTCGAGGCGTCCTGCAGGGAGATACGCTCGACGTTGCGTGCAGCAAGAGCTGCGTTTTTGTCAAAACCGTCGTCGACGAGGAGGATCTTACCTTCCGGAGCGATTCGAGCGACGACTTCGGTGATCAATTTGGTTTTGGGCTGAGCAACTGACCAAGTCTCGATGACATCGATCTCGCCGGCCACCGCGCGATCAAACAGAGCGCGAGAGAAGGCGAGGTTCTTCACTTGGGAGTTGATCTTCTTGGAATAATCGCGGGGCTTGGGGCCGAATACCACGCCGCCGCCAACCCAAATCGGGGAACGATTTGAGCCTGCGCGAGCGCGACCGGTGCCTTTTTGACGCCAGGGCTTTTTGCCGCCACCGGAGACCTCGCCACGAGTTTTCGTGGAGTGGGTACCAAGGCGGGCATTAGCGTTGATGGCGACGATGACCTCTTTGAGGGCCTGAACACCTTTGTCGCCCTCGAACACGGGGAGACCGGCGAAGTCCTGTTCGCGAGAGGTTTTGCCGTCAGGGCTATAAACTTTGAGTTTCATGGGTGACGTTCTCCTTTATCAGGCCTTCTTCGGCTGGCCCTTGATGGCGGTGCGGACGATGACGTCGTCACCATTGGCGCCGGGTATGGCGCCCTTCACGAGGATGAGGTTCTTGTCGGCAACCACCTTCACGACTTGGAGGTTCTGAAGGGTGCGACGTACTTGGCCCATGTGACCGGGCATGGCCTGGTTCTTCCATACGCGGCCGGGGGTCTGGCGCATGCCGACCGATCCGATGCGGCGATGGAACATCGAGCCGTGGGTGGCGGGACCACCGGCAACGCGGAAGCGCTTTACCACTCCGGCGAAGCCCTTGCCCTTGGTGATGCCGATCACGTCGACGAGTTGACCTTCCTTGAAGGACTCGACGGTGACGACGTCGCCAGGCTTTTGGGTGGGCGTTTCAGCGAGGCGAACCTCGCTGAGGACACGGGGGGCGGACTCGAGACCCGCCTTTTTGGCGTGGTTGAGTTCGGCCTTGGAGGCATTCTTGGCCTTGAGGGCGGAGAAGCCGAGCTGGACGGCGTTGTAGCCGTCGGTTTCGACGGTCTTGACCTGGACCACGGAGTTGGGCCCGGCTTCGACTACGGTGACGGGGACCAGGACGTTTTGAGCGTCATAGACCTGCGTCATCCCGATCTTTTTACCGATGAGGGTGTTGATCATGGCTAAGCGGTAGGTGGAGGTTTTCCGTTTCGTGAGACCTACATTAGCGATTCCGGCGGAGGCGCCGGAGTGCCGCTAAACTGTCGGACTGAAAAGGCTGGGTGTGAGTATTCGGCGAGCGGATACTTACACGGTGATGGTGATGTCCACGCCGGACGGGAGGTTGAGCTTCTTCAGCTCGTCCACGGTCTGGGCGGTGGGCTCGATGATGTCGATGAGGCGCTTGTGCGTGCGGCTCTCGAACTGCTCCATGGACTTTTTGTCCACGTGCGGGGAGCGGTTGACGGTCAGCTTCTCGATCTTGGTCGGGAGCGGAACGGGACCGGAGACACGGGCGCCGGAGCGCTTCGCGGTCTCGACGATCTCGAGGGCCGACTGATCGATGACGCGATAGTCAAAGCCCTTGAGACGAATGCGGATTTTTTGGCCTTTCATGGCGGGAAAAGAACGAAGGTTTAGCTACGGGCGGGAGCCTTGGAGGAAGTCTCCACGATCTTGGCGAGGAGTTGGTTGGGCACCTGCTCGAAGTGAGAGGGGGTGATGGAGGCGGAGGCACGCCCCTTGGAGAGGGAGCGAATGTCGGTGACGTAACCGAAGAGGTTCTCGAGCGGGACCGCGGAAGTGATGATGCAGGCGCCGTTCTTGTTCTCCATGCCCTGGATGGTGCCTCGGCGGCGATTGATGTCGCCGATGAGGTCGCCCTGATACTCCTCGGGCGTGGTCACCTCGACGCCCATGATGGGTTCGAGGAGGATGGGCTTGGCGTTCTTCATCGCATCCTTGAACGCGAAGATGCCGGCCATCTTGAACGCCATTTCCGACGAGTCGACCTCGTGGAAGGAGCCGTCCTTGATGCGGACGATCACGTCCACCACCGGATAGCCGGCGACGACACCATTGTTTGCCGCCTCGAAAATGCCGTCCGTGGAGGGCTTGATGAACTCTTTCGGGATGGAGCCGCCAACGGTCTCGTTGATCACCTCGACGCCCTTGCCCTTTTCGTTCGGCTCGATGGAGCAGACAACGTGGCCATACTGGCCCTTGCCACCCGACTGACGGATGAATTTGCCTTCGCCGTCGGCAGCGGCGGTGATCGTCTCGCGGTAGGCGATCTGCGGCTTGCCGGAGGTAGCCTCGACCTTGAACTCGCGCTTCATGCGATCGACGATGATCTCGAGGTGAAGTTCGCCCATGCCGGCAAGAATGGTCTGTCCGGTGTCTTGGTCGGTCTTGACGCGGAGAGTGGGATCTTCGGCCACCAGACGCTGGAGGGCGGTGCCGAGTTTCTCTTGGTCGGCCTTGGAGTTTGGCTCGATCGACATCGCGATAACCGGCTCGGGGAAGGAGGGCGGCTCGAGACGGATGTCGGCGTCCTCATGGCAGAGGGTGTCGCCGGTGATCACGTCCTTGACTCCAACCATGGCGCAAATGTCCCCGGAGTAGGCGATGTCGATCTCCTCGCGATCCATGGCGCGCATGAGAACGAGGCGGGAAACGCGCTCGGTGCGGCGGGTGCGGGGGTTGTAGACCGCGGTGCCCTTATGAAGTGCGCCGGTGTAGACGCGGAAGAATACGAGCTTACCCACGAAGGGATCGGTCCATAGCTTGAAGGCGAGACCGGCCAACTTGGCGCTGTCGTTCGGGGTGATGCCGACGCTCTCGCCATCGCTGTTCTGGCCCATCATCGGGGGCAGATCGATCGGGTTGGGTAGATAGTTGACCACGCAATCCAGCAGACGCTGAACACCCTTCTTCTTGAAGGCGGATCCGGGGATAACACCCGTGAACTTCATCGAAACGGTAGCCTTGCGGACCGCGATCATGAGTTCGGCAGGGGTGATGGTCTCGCCTCCAAGATATTTTTCGGCGAGGGCGTCATCAAAGTCGGAAACGGCCTCGACCAGCTTCTCGCGGTATTCCTTGGTCTTTTCGACGAGATCAGCGGGGATGGGATGCAACTTCGGCTCGAGATCCATGTTCATCGGATCTTCGAACATGTAGGCGACCTCCTGAACGAGATCCACGACGCCGACGAAGTTTTCTTCATTACCGATCGGCAGGAACAGAGCATGCGCGTTAGCCTTCAGCTTCTCGCGCATCTCGTCGATGGCGCGGAAAAAATTAGCGCCCGTGCGGTCCATCTTGTTGATAAACGCAACGCGGGGCACGCCATACTTGTTGGCCTGACGCCAGACGGTCTCGGACTGGGGCTGCACGCCAGCGACGGCGCAGAAAACCGCGACAGCGCCGTCGAGGACGCGCATCGAACGCTCGACCTCGGCGGTGAAGTCAACGTGTCCCGGCGTATCGATGATGTTGATACGCTGCTTGATTCCCTTCCACGGTCCGCACGAGGCGTTCCACGCGCAGGAGATGGCGGCGGCGGTGATGGTGATGCCGCGCTCACGCTCCTGCTCCATCCAATCCGTGACCGCCGTACCCTCGTGAACCTCGCCCATCTTGTGGACCGCGCCAGAGTAGAACAGGATGCGCTCCGAGGTGGTGGTCTTGCCGGCATCGATGTGCGCGGCGATGCCGATGTTGCGCGTCCACTCCAGGGGAAAAGGACGATCCTTGGAGTTCGCAGGCGAAATTTTCGCCTTTTCGGTGACGATGGTGATCTGAGGAGCGGCGGACATGATGCCTAGAGAGGACGGGGGACGCGGGTGCGGGCGGGTTGCTGAAACGGCTTACCAGCGAAGATGGGCGAAGGCGCGATTGGCCTGGGCCATCTTGTGGGTGTCTTCCTTCTTCTTCACCACGGAGCCGGTGTTGTTGTAGGCGTCGACGAGTTCGGCCGCGAGGGCCTCCTTCATCGGTTGCCCTTTACGGCCGCCGGCGGCGGTCACGATCCAGCGCAGGGCTAGCGATTCCTGGCGCTCGTAGGAGATTTCGACCGGCACTTGATAGGTCGCGCCGCCCACACGACGGCTCTTCACTTCGAGGCGGGGGCGAGCGTTCTCCAGCGCGCCGATGAGGAGATCGACGGGATCACCCTTCTGAAGCTTTTCGGAGACCTTCTCGAAGGCACCGTAGACGATGCGCTCGGCGAGGTTCTTCTTTCCGGACTGCATCACTACATTGACGAGGTGGGCGACGAGGACGCTGTTGTAGCGGGAATCCGGGGTGCTCTGACGTTTGGTGGCGCGGTGACGACGAGACATGGTGCGGTAAGGTGCTTAGGGCTGCGGTTACTTACTTTTTGGCGGCGGCGGCCTTCGGACGCTTGACGCCATACTTGGAACGGGAGCGACGGCGTTTTTCCACGCCAGTGGCGTCGAGCGTGCCACGAACGATATGGTAGCGCACGCCGGGGAGATCCTTCACGCGGCCACCGCGCACAAGGACGATAGAGTGTTCTTGGAGGTTGTGGCCCTCGTCGGGGATGTAGGAGATGACCTCGTTGCCGTTGGTCAGACGGACCTTTGCAACCTTGCGGATCGCCGAGTTGGGCTTCTTGGGTGTGCGGGTCATGACCTGCACGCACACGCCGCGGCGGAAGGGATTATTGTCCAGGGCGGGGGACTTGGACTTCGCGCTGACCTTGCGGCGGCCTTTGCGCACGAGTTGGTTGATGGTAGGCATGACGAGGGTTTAGAAACGCTGAGAAATAGGGAAAAGACGACGAAACTGCGTTTCCTGGAAAATCGCGGCAAGCGAAATTTCCTAGAATCGCAAAAATGTTCAGAACCAAGATGGGCCGGAGCCTATTCGGGTGTCGGAGCGAGAGGGCTCGATACTACAGCCGGTTGAGTCGTCCGGCGGGAAGTTTCGATGGAGCTGTGAGCAAGTCAGGGTTTTCGGCCACACCGCAAGCGCAAAACCACACGGCTGCCCAACCATGTTCCGTGCTTAATCCGCAGGATCAGTCCGAACGCGATTTGAACCAGAGAATGCTCGAACCGTCGAGGCACTGGATGCCTGAGCACGAGGACAAAAAAACACCCGACCGGGCGGGTCGGGTGTTAAAATCCACCGAGCTAGGCTCGAGGTGGATTTTTTGGCGGGAGGGACATCTGTGAAAGCCCAGTCGGTGATTCAGCACAAGCTCTTTTTTCAGAATTTGCAGGGGAGTCTTTTGCCGAATTGAAGCATCGCGGCCTCTGACACGAAAAATCCCTCGCGCCTGTGCACAAAAAAACCGCCCAACCTCGAGGCGGGCGGTTTTTATTGCCGTTCAGGAAGGTGCCGTCGTTTATCCGGCGGCCTCCTCGGTGGGCGCTCCAGCGGGCGCGAGGTCATCGGAATCGGCGCCGAAGGGCAGGCTGATCTTGACCCGCTTGTACGTGGGCAGACCAGTGCCGGCCGGGATGAGGTGACCCATGATCACGTTTTCCTTAAAGCCGCGGAGGTTGTCGATCTTGCCCAGGGTCGAAGCGTCGGTGAGGACGCGGGTCGTCTCCTGGAAGCTCGCGGCCGAGATGAAGCTCTCGGTCTCGAGCGAGGCCTTGGTGATACCCAGAAGGATCGGCTCGGCCTCGGCCGGCTTGCCACCAGCGTCCTCGATGCGTCTGTTCTCCATGAGGAAGGCGTTGCGATCCACCTGCTCACCCCAGAAGTATTCGCTGTCGCCCGGATCGGTGATGCGGACCTTGCGGAGCATCTGGCGGATGATGATCTCGATGTGCTTGTCGTTGATGGTCACGCCTTGGAGACGATAGACCTCCTGCACCTGGCCGATGAGGAACTCGTAGAGAGCCGCGGGCCCGAGGATTTCGAGGATCTCATGGGGATCGGCGGAACCTTCGGTGAGGTGCTGGCCCTTGTGCACGAGGTCGCCCGGCTGGACGATGATGTGCTTGCCGGCGGGGATGAGGTGCTCCTCTTCCTGCGCGGTGTCGGGGTTGCGAACCACGAGCTTGCGCTTGCCGCGGAGGGTGCCCTCAAAGGACACGACGCCTTCGATGCGGGCCATCTCGGCGGCGTCCTTCGGACGACGTGCTTCAAAAAGCTCGGCGACGCGCGGGAGACCACCGGTGATGTCTTTGGTTTTGGACGCTTGGCGGGGGGTCTTGGCGAGCAGGGCTCCGGGCTGAATCTCGTCGCCCTCGTTGACGACGATCTGGGCGCCCACGGGGATCGAGTAGGCGGCGGTGGCCTTGTTCGATCCGTCGCGGATCTCGATCTGGGGATTCAGGTCCTCCTTGTGCTCGATGACGACGATCGCGATGCGGCCGGTGGCCTCGTCGAGCTCACGTTTAACCGTGACGCCGGGGATCATGTCCTTGAACGCGAGGGTGCCGCCCTTCTCGGAGAGCACGGGCACGTTGTAGGGATCCCACTGGGCGAGGACGTCGCCCTTCTTGATCATGTCGCCGTCGGCCACGTGCAGGAAGGAGCCGACCACGATGTTGTAGGTCTCGAGCTCGCGATCCTCGGTATCGAGGATCTGGATACTGCCGGTCTTGTTGAGCACGATGGCCGCGCCGTCGGCGGTCTCGACGAGACGCAGGCCGCGATATTTGACCTTAC
>JBILUB010000308.1:0-3672 GCA_044371245.1 Opitutaceae bacterium | reverse complement strand
GACTTGCTGTAGGTAGCGGGGGCCATTCAGCCTAGGGGTCGAATGCCTTCCCTGCTTGCCCCTGCTGATCGTCGCCTACTCGAACGCCTTTGGGCCCAGCCGGTTCACCGCACTGAACTGGCCAATGGACTGGTCACGCTCGTCCAGCCCGATAGCGCCGCCCCCGTCGTCTCCGTGCAGGTTTGGGTCAAGACGGGCAGCCAGCATGAAGGGGCCCTCCTTGGCGCCGGCCTTTCCCACTATTTGGAACATCTCCTTTTCAAGGGCACGGAGCGGCGGGCCGGTCGCGAAATCTCCGCCACGGTCCAGGCCCATGGCGGGTCGATCAACGCCTACACGACCTACGATCGCACGGTCTACTACATCGATCTGCCGGCCCCGCATCTCGAGGTCGCCGTGGATCTGCTGGCGGACATGGTCCTACACAGCACGCTGCCGGCGGAGGAGGTCGCGCGGGAGCGGGATGTGATCCTGCGGGAAATCGCGATGGGGGACGACGATCATGATCGTCGCCACTGGGATGCGCTGGCGCGCACGGTCTTCAAGAGCCATCCGCTGCGCGAGCCCGTGATCGGCCATCGCGACGTGTTTTCGGCCGTCACCCGTGATGAGTTGTTCGCCTATTACCGTGAGCGCTACGCGCCCAACAACCTCGTGGTGGTGATCGCCGGGGATGTGAGCGCGGAGGCGGCGCTCGCTTCGGTGAAGAAGCATTTCGGCGCGGAGCCCCGGCGCCGCCTCGCCCCGGTTTATCAACCCACCGAGTCGCCGCAGCTGGCCCCGCGCCTCACGCGGGAGACCGCCGAGGTGGAGCTCTCGCGCGGCGCGCTGGCCTGGCCCTCCGTCGCGCTTACCCACCCGGACGCGCCGCTGCTCGACCTGCTCGCCGTGGTCATCGGCCATGGGGACAGCTCGCCGCTCTGGCGGGAGCTGCGGGAGAAACAGCGACTCGTCCACTCGATCGACGCGCATCATTGGGCGCCAGGCGAGGCCGGTTTGTTCGCGATTTTTTTCTCGGCCGATCCGGATAAACGCGAGTCGGCGGAGCTAGCGGTGCGTCGCGAGCTGCACCGATTGTCGGGGCGGGGCTTCACGCCGGCGGAGCTGAAGCGCGCCGTGCGGCAACTGGTCGTGGGCGAGGTCGGCGGGCGCAAGACCGTCTCGCGCCGGGCCTCGCGTCTCGGCTCCGCCGAGGTGGTGGCCGGCGATCTCGATTTTAGTCGCACCTGGTTCGCGCGGGTCGCCTCCGCCACGCCCGCCGACCTGCGCCGGGTCTTGCGCGAGCATTTGTGCGCGGCGAGGGAGAACACGGTTTCGGTCGATCCCGTCGACCGGCCCGCCCCGATCCAGGCGGTCCGCGCGGCCCGGCCCGCCGCGCGGACGGGCGAATGGTCGGAGCGCTCCCTGCCGAACGGCGTACGGCTGCTCCTGCGCCCGGACCCGCTGCAGCCCAACCTGCATCTCCACCTGGTGTGCGAAGGCGGGCCGCTCCAGGAGCCCGCCGGCAAACGCGGCGCGAGCGCGCTGCTCGCCACCCTGCTGACCAAGGACGCCGGCAAGCGCTCCGCGGCACGGGTGGCCGCGGCGATCGAGGCGGTCGGCGGCAGCTTCGCCCCGCTCTCGGGCAACAACAGCGTGGGACTCGCGCTCGAGGTGCTGCCGGGCGACGCCGCGCTGGCCAACGAGCTCCTGCGGGATGCGGTGCTCGCGCCCGGCTTTGTCGCCCGCACCTTTGAGGTCGAGCGCGACGCCGAGCTCGCCCACCTGCAACAAGACGAGGACGATGTCGTCAGTTCCGGGCATCGACTGGCCCGTTCGCGCTTTTTTGGCGACCACCCGCTGGCGCTCGACGCGCATGGCGAGCCGGCGGGCCTCCGGGCGCTCCGGCCCGCGGATTTACGCGCCCTGTGGAAACGTCTCGCGGTGGGCCGCAACACCGTGGTCGCGGTGGCGGGCGACTACGACGAGAAGACTCTCGTGCCGGCGCTCTCCCGCTGGCTCGCGCGTCTGCCCCGCGGGGCCGCGCCGAAGCGGCCGGCGAGGCATACGCCGGCCCCGGCCGATGCCCATGTCCAGGTGCGCGAGTGTCAGCAGGCCCTGGTGTTTGACGCCTTCCCGGGGCCCGGCGCGCTGGATCCGGACGACACGGTGGCGACGGTGCTCCTTGAGATCCTCAGCGGCATGGCCGCGCGACTTTTTGAACGGGTGCGGGAGGAGAAAGGCTTGGCCTATTTTGTCTCGGCCAGTCGCGTGGTCGGCGCGGAGGACGGCATGTTCTACCTCTACGCCGGCACCCAGCCGGGCAAGGAGGACGAGGTGCTGCTCGAGTTTGACGCCGAGCTCGCGCGCCTCGCCTCCGGCGCGATCGAGGAGGCGGAGCTGAGTCGGGCGATCACCCGGCTCCAGGCTTCGCGCCGCATGCGTCTGCAGACCAACGGAGCCCGCGCCGCGGAGGCCGCCGTGCGCACCTTGCTGGGTCTGCCGCTCGAATCCTTCGTCGAGACCGACGCGCGGATCGGCCGGGTGACGATCCCGGAGCTGGCGCGTTTCGCCCGCGAGTGGTTGGCCGCGCGGAGCCGTCGCCGGGTCGTGGTGCGGCCGCGGTGAAACTTTTGCCCGCCGTGGCGCGTCACCCCTTCTCTCCGATGAAAACCCGCCTGCTGCTCCTCGCCCTCGGTCTCTGCCCGCCCTGTGTCCCGTGCTTGTCCGCGGCGCCTGACGCCGGGGAGCCGGCGGCAATCGACGCGGCGGTGCCGTCCTCGGTGTTGATGCGTTTCGACCGGAACGAGGACGGTGCGCTGGACGCGGAGGAGCGCGCGGCGTGGGAGGCCGACAAGGCCGAGCGGCGGGAGAAGTACCGGGCCGAGCGCGCCGCGATGCTGGAGCGTTATGATACCGACGGCGACGGGCGGATCAGCGAGGAGGAAAAGGCGGAGGCGAAAATCGCCCTGCAGCGCGAGCGTACGGAGAAGCTCGCCGAGCGCATCCGCGCGAGGAAGGCGCGGGAGGAGGAGCGGTCGAAGGACGCCGCGGAGGCCATGGAGCCCGCGGCGCAGCCCGGGGACAAGGAGGGCGCGGCCGCGCCCGAGGAGCCGATGATGGCGGAGTGAGCGGGCGGACGCGGCGGGGCCGGTCGTGGACGGGTTCAGACCAGGGCCAGTTCGGATTGCTGGCCGTCGCCGGGCGCGATCCGGGCCTGATGGCTGAAATGGTGGTCGTTGAAAATCGGATACAGTCCGTGGAGCCGCTCGAGCAGCTCGGCGAGGAGCTCGCCGAGAGGGGGCAGGCCGGGCTCGCCGGCGAAGTGTCGGGCGGGTTTCAGCGCGAGCAGAAAGAGGAGCAGATCCTGCGCGGCCCGCTCCGGCTCGTCCGGGCTGGCGGTCGGGTCGTTCTCCTCCCGCACGGCGGCGAGGCTGCGTTTGATGCCGTGCATCAGGTGGAAGATGCCGTGGGGGGCGTCGGGTTGCTGGAGGAAAAATTCGGCGACATTTCGCGGGCGGCTGCGGGCTTGGTAGACCCGACGGTAGGCGTCCTGGGAGCCGAGCATGCGGAGCAGGGCGGAGAGCTCGGGGTTGTCGCGGTAGTGATCGGGGCGGGCGGCGCGGGGCCGGGCGTGCTCGCCGAGCACGTGACGGAGGGCGCTGCAGGTCATGATGGCGCGCTCGAGGAGCA
>JBILUB010000307.1:0-3673 GCA_044371245.1 Opitutaceae bacterium | reverse complement strand
AGGACCGAGCCCCGCGCCTTCGCGGCCGGTGAGCAGCCTGCTGATCCGAGCGGATGGCACGGTGGAAGAGCGTGGAGGCCGCCGGCCCCTCGATCCGGAGCAGACCCGCGATCGCGACGAACGGGCCGCCTCCCTCACGGAGCGGGCGCGGCAAGGATCCGCGCCCGCGGCGGAGGCCCCGGCCCCGACCTCGCCGTAGTCACGGGGTCGGGGCGGGGGTTTGCGAGGGCGGCTCTGGCTGCGTGGGGCGCTTAAGAAACTGGCGGGGGCGACGATTATAGGGGCGCCGGCGCTTCACCGTCGGCGCCCTGGCCGCGCATTTGCCGGCTCGGGCTCGCTCACTCCCATCCACCCTCATGAAACCCAGCCTACTCTTCGCCGCGGTGCTTCTTGGCGTCGCGTCGCTCCTCCCCTCGGTCCGCGCCCAGAGCGAGACCGTCCAGCAGATCAAACAGCACGGACAAATCCGTCTCGGTATGTATCTCGGCTTTGAAGGCCTGAGCTTCACCCAGCGCGGCGAAAACGTCGGCCTCGAGGTCGAGCTCTCCAATCTGCTCGCCGCCGAGCTGAGCCGCGAATTTGGCCAGCCGATCAAAGCGGAGATCGTGAACCAAGAGTGGGCGCAGATCGTCCAGGAGCTGCGCAGCCGCAAGTATGACGCGGTCTTCTCCGCGCTCATCCCCTCGACCCTCTACAAAGATGCCAACATCGCCTACACCCGCTCCTACCTCGACACGGGGCCGGTGATCTGCACCGAGGAGAAGGACGGCGCCCCGGCCAAGGATGTGACCGCCGACGTCGCCTCGCTCGCCGGCAAACGCGTGGTGGTGATCAACGACCCGGCGGTGCGGCGCGTGCTGCGGCATCGCGGCGTGTATGTGCCGGCCGACGAGGGCAAGACCGACCTCGAGCGCTCCTTCCCGAAGGCCGCCACCGAGGCGGAGCTGGCGCGCATCGGCAAGGCCGCCGAGCTCATCGCGGTACAGGAGATCATCCAGCTCGATGAGATGCCCGCGATCTATCAGGCCATCTCGCGCGGCGAGGTGGATGCGGGCGTGATCGACCTCGGCATCATCTGGTGGGTCGCCACCGAGTCCCCTCGCTGGGCTCCGCGCATCCATGCGTTTACCCAGCCGATCGGGCCCTACATCTACTCCGCCGCCACGCGTGCGGAGGATACCGACCTGCGCGACGCGCTCGACGCCGCGATCGGCCGCATGCGTGCCAGCCCCGAGTACGCCACGCTGCTGAAGCGCTGGCATGGCGCCCAGATCGAGTGGGGCCTCAGCCCGGACGACTTCTTGAAGTAAGGATCCACCGCGGCGCCTCCGGTCGGCGCCGCGTCCCTTTTTTTTTAACCCCTCCCGCGCTCCACCGTCGACCACGACCGGGGTGAAGGCGGGAGGGGGGCCACTGGCCCGGGCTACGGGCCCGGTCCGACATGAGCTTCCACATCCGCCACCGCCTCCTCGCGCTCTCCGTCCTGCTTCTGGGCTGTCTGCTCGCCTTTGGTGTCTTCTCCTGGCTCAGCTCCCGTCAACTCGGGGGCTCGCTGAACAGCGCCGGCGAGAAGCTGCGACAACTGGCCGCGGACTCCTCGCAGACCGCCAGTCAGCTCGCGGAGGAGTCGCGGCAGCTCGGTTCCGTGGTGGATGAGGCCGCAAAGGCCGCCAGCGCCGAGCGCGCCGCCACGCTCTCCGCCCTCGCCGAGACCGCCTGCAAATTGATGGATCGGCGCATCGACAGCGCGAAATTTCTCGCCGATGCCCTGGCCAAATCCACCGAATTGCGGCGCAGCCTGCCGGGCTTTCTGCACGCCTCCCTCGGCGAGGCGGGCCTCGATGCGGGGGAGTTCACCGGGAGCTCGGATCCTTGGGACGACCTCGGCGTGGTGCAGGATCTGATCGCCGCACTCTCTTCCTCGGCCGGCGCGGATTTCTTCGCGATCGCGCCACTTGAGGGCGCCGGCGCGCGCAAAATCATTTTCAGCAACCAGAAGGCCCTCTACGGGCTGCCAATCAATTCCTACTCCCTCGCGCTCGAGGCGATCGGGCAAAATCGGATCACCAAGGGCTATGACCGCTTCGGCGCGCGTTACGTGCTGGGCTCGGCCGCACCCCTGCGTGACGCCGCCGGGCGTACACTCGGAGTGCTCATCATCGGCTACACCCTCGACACCGCCGCGCTGCGCTTTCTTTCCGGGGATTTGCAGGCCGGGCTCGCGCTCTATCTGCCCGAGCCGGACGGCAGCTACCGCCTCGTGCAGACGACGATCACCGACAGCGCGGGAGCGATCGTCGCCGAGTTGCCGATACCCCCTGAGATCATCGAGGGCTTCAACGTTTCGCTGGCCGGTTACAAGAAGGACGGGGCGGTCGACACGACGACGCTCCGCACCCGTCTGGTCACGGTCGCGCCGGCGGAGGCCGGGGGCGTTTCTTATCTGGGTGCCTTTCAGGGCATCCCCACCGAGGGTGGCAAACTCGGGGCCCTGCTCTACGTCGCGCGCGACGTGACCACGGCGAAGCAGCAAGCCGGAGAACTCCGGCGCCGCACCGAGGAGGCGGTGGCCAAAGCCGCCGCGATCGAGCAGGAGTGGCGGGTGTCGGACGAAGCGGGCGGCACCAGCGCCAATCCCCGCCTCGAGGCCGCGCTTAGCATCGCCGAGTCCTCGCGCCGCACGCTGGAGCGGACCCTGCGTCTAAACCTGGCCGGCATCCTGGCGGCGCTGGTGCTGGGCGCCGCCGTCGCCTACTGGATCGCGCGCAGCATCACCGGGCCGCTCGGTCGTCTGGTCGTGGCGCTCGGCGAGTCCGCGCGGCGCACCCGCGAGACGGCCGACACCACCGCCGACAACAGCCGTCAACTCGCGGAGGGCACCGCCGAGCAGGCGGCCGCGCTGGAGCAGACCAGCGCCGCGCTCGAGGAGCTCTCGAGCATGACATCGGCCAACGCGGAGGCCGCCGCCAAGGCCAAGGACTACGCCACCGAGGCCCGCCGCGTGGCCGAGGCCGGGGCGGGCGATGTGGGGCAAATGAACGACGCGATGCGCGCGATCGAGAGCTCCTCGGCCGAGATCGCCAAGATCATCAAGACGATCGACGAGATCGCCTTTCAGACCAATCTGCTGGCCCTGAATGCCGCGGTCGAGGCGGCGCGCGCCGGCTCGGCCGGCGCCGGTTTCGCCGTCGTCGCCGACGAGGTGCGCAGCCTCGCGCAACGCTCCGCCCAGGCGGCCAGGGACACGGCGGAGCGCATCGAGTCTTCGGTCGCGGCCAGCCGCTCGGGCATCGCGGTCAGCACCAAGGTGGCGGACTCGCTGCGGCGGATCGTGGAGCAGAACCGCGGGGTCGATGGTCTGGTGGCCGAGATCGCGCGCGCCTCGCGCGAGCAGGCAAACGGACTGGAGCAGACCAGCGGAGCGATCGCGCAGATGGACAAGGTGACACAGCGAAACGCCGCGCAGTCGCAGGTGGGCGCCGAGGTGGCGAGTCAGCTGCAGACGGAGTCGACGACCATCGACGAGGCGATCTTGCAGCTGCGGCGCTTGGCGGGCTTGCCGGTCAACGCATCCGCCGAGCCCGCGCTCGCCTCCGGTCAGTCCGACGCCGAGGCGGAGTCCGGACCCGACCACGCTCAGGAGGCCTCGCCCGAGCCCGGACCGGAGGCGCAG
>JBILUB010000306.1:0-3686 GCA_044371245.1 Opitutaceae bacterium | reverse complement strand
ACTCCGGCGAATTCTGGTCCGCCGCCTGGCAGGCCACCGCCAAGCCCCTCGATCAGTATAAAACCGAGACCCGCTTCGGCCCGGGCTACGCCGTCATCCGCTCCGACTACGCCGGCCTCCGCGCCGAAAGCACCTACTTCATCCCGCTCGACGCCGACTTCGAATACTGGCGTCTCAAGATAACGAATACATCCGCCCGCCCCCGCCGCCTGCGCGTCTTCGCTTTCTGCGAATTCACCACCGAGTGGAACCTGATCAACGACACCCTCAACCTCCAGTACACCCAGTACATCGGGCGCGCCGCCTTCGACCCCGCCACCGGCTTCATCGCCGCCTCCTCCTGCGGCAGCCTGCCCGCCGATCCGGGCAACTTCGCCAACCGCGACCAGTCCCGCCACTGGTGGATGACCCAGGCCCTCGCCCCCGTCACCGGCCACGACTGCGACCGCGAGGCCTTTGTCGGCCCCTACGGCGGCTTCCACGCCCCCGCCGCCGTCGTCGCCGGCGCCTGCACCGGCAGCCAGGGCTACTCGGACAACACCTGCGGCGCCCTTCAGTCCGACCTCGTCCTCGCCCCCGGCCAGTCCGCCGACCTGCTCATCCTCCTCGGTATCGGCCAGGCCACTACCGACGGCGCCCGCACCCGCGCCGAGTTTGGCAGCCTCGCCGCCTGCGAACGCGAGCTCGCCCGCCTCAAGACCCACTGGCACGGCCTGCTCGACTCCTGCCAGGTCCAGACGCCCGACGCCGCCTTCGACGCCATGGCCAACACCTGGGGCGCCTACAACGCCCTCATGACCTTCGAGTGGTCCCGCTCCTGCTCCCTCGTCTACACCGGCGACCAGCGCGACGGCTACGGCTACCGCGACACCGTCCAGGACTGCCTCGGCGTCACCGGCATGCTCCCCTCCGAGGTCCGCTCCCGCCTCCTCCTTATGCTCTCCGCCCAGGAGAGCCACGGCGGCGCCCAGCCCGAGGTCCGCCCCTGGAGCCACGCTCCCGGCAAGATGAAGCCCGTCGCTCAGTCCCACCTGCGCTCCGACGACTGCCTCTGGTTCTTCAACTCCATCCCCGCCTACGTCGCCGAGACCGGCGACACCGCCTTCTACGACGAGCTCGTGCCCTACGCCGACACCGGCGCCGCCACCGTCTTCGGCCACCTCCGCCGCGCCCTCGAGTTTAACCTCGAGCGCTCCGGCGCCAACGGCCTCCCCTGCGGCCTCTCCGCCGATTGGAACGACTGCCTCAAGCTCGGCTACAAGGGCGAGTCCCTCTTCGTCGCCTTCCAGCTCCGCCTCGGCCTCGACTTCTACGCCAAGCTCGCCGACCAGAAAAAACTCCCCGCCGAGGCCGCCTGGGCCCGGGAAAAACTCGCCGCGCTCGACGCCGCCCTCCAACGCATCGCCTGGGACGGCGAATGGTTCCGCTGGGCCATCGCCGAGGACGGCACCATCTTCGGCACCAAGGACTACCCCGAGGGCCAAGTCTACCTCAACACCCAGGCCTGGGCCATCCTCTCCGGCGCCGCCACCCCCGCGCAGACCGCCTCCGCCCTCCGCACCGTGCGCACCCGCCTCGCCTCCGAGTGGGGCGTCGCCATGTGCGCCCCGCCCTTCGAAAAGACGCCCGTCGCCGTCATGCGCGCCGTGCTCATGAACCCGGGCAACAAGGAGAACGGCGGCATCTTTTCTCACACCCAGAGCTGGGCCGTACTCGCCGAGATCGCCGGCGGCGACGGCGACCAAGCCTACGCCTACTACCGCGCCTTCCTCCCCTCCGCGCAGAACGACCGCGCCGACCACCGCGAGATCGAGCCCTACGTCCACTGCCAGAGCACCCACTCCCAGTTCTCCCAGCGCACCGGCAAATCCCGCGTGCCCTGGCTCTCCGGCACCGCCTCCTGGGCCCACTTCACCGCGCTCAACCACATCCTCGGTATCCAGCCGGTCGATACCGGCCTGCGGATCGCGCCCTGCATCCCGAAGGCCTGGCCCGGCTTCACCGCCACCCGCCGTTTCCGCGGCGCGACCTACCGGATCGAGGTTAAAAACCCCTCGGGCGTGAACCGCGGGGTGAAACATCTCCTCGTCGACGGCCACCCGCTCGCGGGCGACGTCATTCCGCCCGCTCCGGCCGGTGCCACCGTGCACGTGCACGTCACCCTCGGCTAAAGCGGCTTCCCCCCGCCCGGCCAATTCCTCATCGTCCTCTTCCTCCTCCATGCCCGCCAAAAAATCCTCCCCCGCCTTCGCCAAGAATCTCGCGATGCTGAAAAAGCGTCACGCCGCGCTCCTCAAGCGCAAGAACAAGGTCGACACCAGCTGGTACAACGGCGTCTACGAACGCTACTCCGACCCCGTCGTGACCGCCGACCACGTGCCCCTCGAGTGGCGCTTCGACCTCGACCCCAAGACCAACCCCTTCCTCCTCGAGCGCCAGGGCATCAACGCCGCCTTCAACGCCGGCGCCATCGAGTGGCAGGGCAAAATCGTCGTCTGCGTCCGCGTCGAAGGCTGGGACCGCAAGAGCTTTTTCGCCATCGCCGAGTCCAAGGACGGACTTTCCGGTTTCAAATTCTGGGACGAGCCCTGCGTCATCCCCGAGACCTCCGAGCCCGACACCAACGTCTACGACATGCGCCTCGTGAAACACGAGGACGGCAACATCTACGGCCTCTTCTGCACCGAACGCCGCGACCCCGCCGCCAAACCCTCCGACCAGTCCAGCGCCGTCGCCCAGTGCGGTCTCGTCCGCACCAAAGACCTCAAGACCTGGGAGCGCCTGCCCGACATCAAGACCCCCTCCGCCCAGCAGCGGAATGTCGTCCTCCACCCCGAATTCGTAAACGGCAAGTACGCCCTCTACACCCGCCCGCAGGACGGCTTCATCGACACCGGCTCCGGCGGCGGCATCGGCTGGGCCCTCGCCGACTCCATGGAGAAATGCTCCACCGGCAAGGAGACCATCATCGACAAACGGCTCTACCACACCATCTCCGAACTGAAAAACGGCCAGGGCCCCGCCCCCATCAAAACCAAGGAAGGCTGGCTCCACCTCGCCCACGGCGTGCGCAACACCGCCGCCGGCCTGCGCTACGTGCTCTACGTTTTCCTCACCGACCTCGCCGACCCCACCAAGGTCCTCGCCAAACCCGCCGGCTACTTCATCGCCCCCCAAGGCGAGGAGCGCATCGGCGATGTTTCCAATGTCGTCTTCACCAACGGCTGGGTCGCCAAAAAAGACGGCTCCGTGCTCATCTACTACGCCTCCTCCGACACCCGCCTGCACGTCGCCACCAGCAGCATCGCCCGCCTGCTCGACTACGTGAAAAACACGCCCGCCGACGGCCTCCGCTCCGCCGCCAGCGTGCAGACCCGCATCGCCCTGATCCGGAAAAACAAACGCCTCGCCTGAGGCCCTGTTTCCCCCGCCCAACACAGACTCCCGCGGCCCCCGCGGGAGTCTTTTTCGACCTTCGCGAACGCCCCGCCGCCCGCGCCCCGCCGCCCGGAGCCTCTCGGCACCCTTCGCAAAACCTCGGCGCATCACCCGGCGACTGTATCCCTCCTCTTCCCCACGCGCCCCCCGGCACCTCCCCTCATGACCCCCAAAATCGGCATCGGCATCATCGGCTGCGGCAACGTCTCCCCCGCCTATTTCAACGGCTCCACAATCTTCGAGGTGCT
>JBILUB010000305.1:0-3699 GCA_044371245.1 Opitutaceae bacterium | reverse complement strand
CGCCCTCGTGCTCGTGACGCACAACGCCGTCCATGCCGCGCGCTGCGAGCGCCGGCTCTTTCTGCGCGAAGGCGGCTTTCACGCCGCGTAGGCGCCTCTCCCGAATCTCCCATGAACCTTTTCTCCTCCCCGAAGCCCAAGGTGAAGTGCGGCGTGGCCGGCGTCGGCTCGCTGGGGCAACACCACGCCCGCATCTACGCCGCCCTGCCGAACGTGGAGTTCATGGGCATCTTCGAGGCGAACGACGAGCGGGCGAAGGAGATTTGCGCCCGGCATGCCTGCCGGCGCTTCGCGAGCATCGAGGAGTTGGGGGAGGCCTGCGACGCGGTATCCGTCGTGGTGCCGACCGACCGACACGAAGAGGTGGCGCTGCCGCTGCTGCGGCGAAAGACCCACCTGCTGATCGAAAAGCCGATTACGGCGACGCTGGAGGAGGCGGAGCGCGTGCTCGCCGCCGCACAGGCGGCGGGCTGCATCGTGCAGGTGGGCCACATCGAGCATTTCAACCCGGTGATGAGTTATTTGGAAAAGCAGATCGACCGTCCCGGCTACATCACGGCCGAGCGCCTCGCGCCCTACACGCCGCGGGGCACCGAAGTGGGGGTGGTGCTCGACCTGATGATCCACGACATCGGCATCGTGCTGGCGCTGGTGAAGGCGCCGATCCGCAAGATCGACAGCGTCGGCATTAACGTGCTGTCGAAGACGGAGGATATCGCCAACGCGCGGATCGAGTTTGAGAACGGCTGCGTGGCCAATCTGAGCGCCTCGCGGATGAGCCTGAAAAAGAACCGGGAGATCCGCGTATTCCAGGACAACGCCTACCTCTCGCTCGATTTTATGAACCAGAAGGGGCATCTGGTGAAGAAGAGCGACGTGATCGCCTACGGCCTGAAGGTGAAGGTGGGGCTGGCCAAGGCGGGTGACGCGAGCGAGATCCCGGTGGCGGAGATCCCGATCGAGAAGGACGAGCCGCTGAAGCTGGAGTTGCAGCACTTCACGGAGAGTGTGGCGGACCTCAAGCAGCCCAAGGTGGGTGCCGGCCTGGGGAAAAGCGCGCTCGAGGTGGCGATCCAGATCACGGAGCAGATCAAGGCGGCCAAACGGTGATGAGCCCGCGCAGCCGCAGAGACGCAGCAGAGGGCTGGAGGGTGGGGGGCGACGCCTGTGGCTAAGGCGCTGCCCTTTCGTCTCGCCGCACCGGTCGACGGTCGCGTGGACCTGCTGGTGATCGCCGGAGAGCACTCGGGCGACGAACATGCGGCGCGCATGGTCGCGGAGTTGCGCTCCAAACGGCCGGGACTGGCGATCTGCGCGCTGGGCGGGCGGGGGCTGGCGGCCGCGGGGGCCCAGTTGGTGCACGACCTGACCCTGACCTCGGTGGTGGGCTTGGTCGAGGTTCTGAAGAACTATTCGTTTTTCAAGGCGCTGTTTGATGAGACGCTGCGCTGGATCGGGGAGCACCGGCCACGGGCGGTGTGTTTCGTGGATTACCCGGGCTTTAATCTGCGACTGGCGGCCGCGCTGAACGAACGCGGACTGGCGGCGAAGGCGGGCGGACCGGTGAAGCTGTTGTTCTACATTTCCCCGCAGATCTGGGCGTGGAAGGCGAAGCGGCGCTTCACGATGGCCCGACATCTCGACGGGCTGGCCTGCATTTTCCCTTTCGAGGCGGCGTGCTACGCGGATACCACGCTACCGGTGGCGTTTGTCGGGCACCCGTTTCTGGCATCCGATTATGCGGCGCCGGTGCTGTTGTTGCCGGGCAGCCGAAAGCAGGCGGTGGAGCGCATCTGGCCGGTCCTGCGCGCGGGTTGGCAAGCCTACGGCAAACGGCCCGCGCGGGTGATCTATCCCAGCGCCGTGATCCGCGAGGTCATCGAGCGGTCGGGAGTGCCCGACGGGGTGGAGCTGGTGGCGAACAACGGTGAAGCGATCGCGGCCTCGGCGGTGCTGACCTCGAGCGGCACGATGTCGCTGCACTGTGCGTTGGCGGCGCTGCCCGGCGCGATCGCCTACCGGGCGAATCCGCTGACCTATCTGCTCGGGCGGATGCTGGTAAAGATCCCCTATCTCGGGATCAACAACCTGCTGCTGCGGGAGCCGATGTACCCGGAGTATTTGCAAGGCGCGGCCGCGCCCGGCGCCCTCGCGGCGGAGCTGCGCGAGTGCCTGGAGAACGAGGGGCGCCTCGAGCGCACGCGAGGGCAGGCGGAGCGTCTGCGGGCCGCGCTGCGGGAGCCGGCGCGCTCGGGCGTGGCGGACTGGTTGCTGCGAAACGGCGGCTTGTAGGGGGGCGCGGGCCGCCGCTTTTCGACTTTCGGCCCGGCCCGGGCGCGATTTCACTGGCGCCATGTTCGATCCCGTCGCCGCGCTCCATGAGTTTATTCGCCACGCCAGCGTCTCCGCCGACCCGGCTTTCAAAACGGGCATGGCGGGCGCGCGCGATTTTATCGCCGGACTGCTCGGTGAAATCGGGTTTGCGGTCGAGATCGTGCCGACGCCGCTCCACCCGGTGATCCTGGCGGAGAGGCGGGGGCCGGACAGCTGGCCGCATGTGATCATCTATGGTCACTACGACGTGCAGCCGGCCGACCCGCTGGCGCTCTGGACCACGCCGCCCTTCGAGCCGCAGGTGCGGGGGGAGCGGCTCTACGGACGGGGGGCGGCGGACAACAAGGGGCCGCTGCTCACCCATGTGGCCGCGGTGGCGCGCCTGCTCGAGCGCAGGCCGGATCTGCCCCTGCGCATCACGTTCATGATCGAGGGGGAGGAGGAGATGGGGAGCCCGAGCTTCCCGGCGTTTCTCGACGCCCAGGCGGCGCGTCTGCGGCGGGCGGACCTGGTGCTGCTGTCGGATACGGGCAGCCCGCGCGAGGACCAGATCGTCATCACCTGCGGACTTCGGGGCCTGGTGCTTTTCGATTTGGAGGTGAGCGGAGCGCGGACCGACCTGCACTCCGGCCTGCATGGCGGGGTATTGAGGAATCCGATACAAGCGCTGGCCGAGCTCTGCGCGACCCTGCACGACGCGGACGGGCGGGTGAACGTGCCCGGCTTTTACGAGGACGTGCTGCCGGTGGAGGCGTGGGAGCGGGAGCAGCTGGCTCGTTTCGGGCAGAGCGAGGCGGAGTACCGCGAGTTTCTCGGCATACCGGCCTTCTACACGCACAAGGGCTTCACGCCCTTCGAGGCGACGCGGTTTTTGCCCACGCTGGAGTTTAACGGGATCGGCGGAGGTTATCAGGGCGAGGGGACCAAGACGGTGATCCCGAGCAAGGCGTTCGCCAAGATCAGCTGCCGACTGGTGGCCAACCAGGATCCGGCCAAAATCCGCGCGCTGCTGTACCGGACGATCGCGGAGCGGATGCCGAAGGACGTGAGTTTCCGTCTGGTGGACCAGCACAGCGGGATGCCTTACGTGGTGGTGCCGCCGGACCGGCCGAACACGCCTGCGGGGCAGTCGCCGGTGCTGGCCCGTGCCTTTCGCGCGGCCGATGCGGCGATCGCGGAGGTGTTTGGACGCGCGCCGCTTTATCTGCGCGAGGGCGGCAGCGTGCCGATCATCGCGGATATCCGGCGGGTGCTGGGTCTGGACTCGGTGATGATGGGGCTCTTCCTGCCGCAGGACAACCTCCACGCGCCGGACGAGAGTTTTCACCTCGGGGTGATGCGCCGCGGGATGGAGGCGTCGGAAAA
>JBILUB010000031.1:0-13367 GCA_044371245.1 Opitutaceae bacterium | reverse complement strand
CGCTGGACCGGCCGTCTCCTGCCCCGCTTCGACGAAACCTACACCCTCAAACTGGTCTCCAGCTCCCGCGCCCGCGTCCGCTTGAAAGCCCCCGGCGAGACCGAGTACCGGACCATCATTGACTCTTGGCGCCCCCATCCCCGCCGCGCCGACACCGCCACACTTCGACTCCACCCCGGTCAGACCTACGACGTCGTCGTCGATTTCGCCCACGAGGGCCCCGCCGACGCCGATCTCGTCTGCGAACTCCGCTGGTCCAGCCCCGGCACGCCCGAGGAGATCATCGACTACGTCTCGGGCAACAGCGCCCACTTCATGTACCCCCACGTCTTTGCCAACGTGGCCTCCTTCAGCGGCACCGTGGAAAACTCCGCCGCGCAAGGCGGCATCAAGGTCGACGCGCTCGGCTGGCCCGTGGCCGACTTTACCCAGACCATGCTGCAGGGCTACACCCACCACGCCGGTCGCCTGCTCATCACCTTTCTCGGCCAGGCGGAAATCCGCGGCCCCGGCACCTTCCTCGTCGGCGAAGAGTCCTTCACCGACGTCCTCCCCAAGGGCAAAGGCTACGACCCCGCCACCAACCGCACTCGCGTCCACGTCGACCTTGCCCCCGAGGCCGATGGAGAGACCGCCCGCACCCGCTACGAGTTTCGCCAGACCCAGCGCTCCCCGACCTCGCCGTCCGGCTCCGGCCTGACCGAGCTGGAGGTGCTCCTCTCCCGCGAGGTTAACGGCCGCTCCTCCCACGAACCCGGCGAGATCATCCACCAACCCGCCCGCACCGCCCTGCTCCCCGTGTTCACCTTCCGCGTCCAGCGCACCGGCCTGAACGAGATCGAAAAATGGTCCGAGCGCACCCTTCCCGGCTACGCCCGCATCATGGGCCAGAAATGGCGCGCCGACATGGCCTACGAAAAACTCATCCTCGCCGCCAATGAGACCGGCCGCGATCTCCACCTCTGCTACTCCGACAGCGCCGACGAGGAGTTCATGCGCAAACTCGCGCTTCTCGCGAGGTACGGCTCCGACGGCGTCGAGCCCTACACCGGCCCCACGCCCCACCCCCGCTGGCCACCCCTCAATCCCAACCTCCGCCTCTACCTCGAACACGGCAACGAAATGGGCTGGTCCGGTATCCAGCCCCGCCGCTGGTCGCGCACCTACGAACAAGAGATCCACGGCCGAGCCGATCACCCCGCCTGGAAAGTCATCAACTTCGACGGCCGCGTCACCGAGGACCGCCAAGCCGGCCTCATGCGTTACCACGCCTACCGCACCGTCCTCATGTCCGACGCCATGCGCTCCGTCTGGGGCGAGGAGGGCATGGGCCCCCGCATCCGCGTCATGCTTTTTGGCCAGTACGAACGCTGGTTCCAGAATGGCATGGTGCAGTTTATCCACGACTACTACTCCAACCCCGCTCACGTCGCCTCCCCGCGCCCCGTCAGCCGCATCCTCTGGGCTGCCGGCCCCGCCGTCTACTACGGCACCACCAACAACTTTGCCGTCGGCGCCACCCCTGTCCTCAGCAACCACGATTTTGAAGCCACGCCTCTCGCGGCCGGCGCCGCCCGCCTCGCCCCCGACGACGTCCCGGGCTGGCGCTTCGAAGGCGGAGCGGGCCTCGTCGATCACCGCCTCCCCCGGCACCTCGCGCTCGCTCGCAGCACTCCGGGCACTCCCGAAAAAATCACCGGCCGCGCCGCGGTCGGTTACCGGATCACCGTCGGCGACCGCGACCTCTACCTCATCCAGGCCGGCCGCCACGTGCAGGACGGCGAAAAAGGCACGGCCAACACCTCTGTTTACGATCTCGAAGGCAAAGCCCTCTACCCTTCGAAACACCCCGTCATGCGCCTCGGCTCCGCCCAGCCCGGCGAGCTCCTCTTCACCTCCCTCGACCACTGCGGCTGGGCCACCTCGGACTCGTCTCGCGTCGGCGCCTGGCGCCTCGTCTCCGGCCAGTCCTACCTCGTCGTCTCCGAAGTTGCCGACGCCACCATCCCCGGCGCCGACACCACCCTCGAGCCCGGCCCCGGCTTCGTCATCGACGGCCCCGTCCTCGTGCCCAAGGGCGTGATCGCCACCCAGGGCATCAGCGGCGGTAAACCCGAGTTCACCGCCGCCCCCGGCCGCGGTTACCCCCTGCCTTCCTTCCGCTACAGCTTTGCCGACACCTCGCTGCCCGGCCTCGTCCTCGCCCCTTCCGATCCTTCAGCGGACGAGAGCTGGGCCGACGGCGGCCGGGGCAAATCCTTCATCCCCGAATCCCACCGCTCCGGCAGCACCTGGGCCTTCCTCGCCGGCAAAGCCCGGCTCACCCAGACTTTTCAAATCACCCGCGCCGGCGAGTACGCCCTCGTTTTCACCGCCAACTCCAGCCTCAACCAGTGGCAGGACCGCAACGGCGAGAACCCCTTCACCATCCGCATCGGAGACGAGACCGTCTGGGACAACACCGTCGGCGAATCCCGCAAACCCAAGGGCGGCATCTTCCAGTGGGCCACCCGCTACCTCCACCTCGAACCCGGCTCCCACACCCTCACCTTCGAAAGCCGCTCCGAGGATCCCCGGGACGTCGTCTACCTCCACGCCCTCCACCTCGGCTCCATCGAGGACTTCGCCGGCGGCCCGGAAGCCAAAAACTTTCTCGGCGCCGGCGCCGCCACCGGCCAGACCGACGGCCGCTTCGCCATGATCGCCGAGCTCTGCACCGCCATGGCGCAGAACTGGGGCCTCGTCCCCTACGCCTACGAGGGCGGCACCTCCTCCGGCGGCGATTGGAACGGCGGTAAATTCGAATTCGCCCACCAATTCAAGTGGGAGCACCCCTGGTCCAAGGCCGCCGACAACCAGTGGGCCCGCTACTGGCACGATTTTGGCGGGGCCAACGCCTTCTACTACTACCCCGGCTTCGAGTATAAATACATCCACCGCGCCCACACCTACATGCCCTGGGCCGCCTCGATCGATCGCGCCCACACCTGGGTGCACGAGCCGAGGGGCCCCCTCGCCGCCCCGCTCACCCTCACCCCCGCCATGAAGCACTACCAGAGCGTGCCCGGCGCCCGCTGGGAAGATTGGTACCACCCCTTCGTATCCGAAACTCAATACGCCGCGGTCACCCCCGCCCTCGCCACCCCGGGCCTCTGGAAAGGCTTCGTCTTCCGCGCTCCCGCTCCCGGAACCTACGAGATCATCGCCCGCACCCGGGGCGAGGGCTCCGCCCGCCTCTACGTCAACGACAGCCAGTCCGTGGTCGAAGGGCCCGCCGGCGAGCCCCTGCGCAGCACCGTTTTCCTGACCCAGGGCATCCACGCCGTCCGCCTCGAAAACCGCTCCGGCCGCTTCGACCTCGAGACCATCTCCATCCAACCCGCCAGCCCCCTCGTCGCCCAGGCGCGGAGGGACGAGGCCCCCGCCTCCGGCCCCGCGCGCAGCTTCGGCCGCTTACCCCGTTATTGACCCCTTTCACCCACGGCCGACGCGCGCTGGATCTGACGCCAACCCGTCCCGCCCGCCGCGCTCGGCCGTGGTTCGTTTTCCTCCTCCCGTCCGCTCCACCGCACCCGCGCCACTCTTCCCTCCGCGCTTCCATTCGCCGGCACGCACCGCTCCGCTCCGGCCTGATCGCAGACGAGTAGCCGTGGCACACACGCACCCTTTCACTCCCTTCGCCCGGGAGTGATCGCCGGAGCCTCCCGCGATCGAGCAATCCACTGGCCAGAGCCGGTCCGGTCGCCCAGCTTCGCCCCCTTTTCCCATGCGCCTGTTCAAAACCGCTCTCGCCGCGATCTCCCTTGTCGCCGTCGCGTTCCTCCCGGCCCCGACGGCCCTTCCCGCCCAGCCCGTTCCCCTCGGCTCCGCCGCCAGCGTAAAAACCGATTTGTCAGGCGAGTGGCGAGACACCGCCCGCCGCCCTCTGGCGCCCGCCGCCGCACTCGCCGGAGTTCCCCACGATTTCAGCCCCTCCGCCGCCACCCCTGCCGTGCCCATCGCCGCCGGCGCCGGCCCCGCCCCCATAGCCATCGGACGCAAGGTCACGCGTATCCACTTCCTCCATACTTTTGAACCCGGCCCGGACACCCTCGCCTGGCAGCGGGCCGAGACCGCCGCCAAGGAGAAAGGCGACAACGTGCCGGACCTCCCCACCCTTTTCACCTACCGCATCCACCTGGCCGCCGGCGGTCGCATCGACTTTCCCGTGCGCTGGGATGAGTCCATCCACGGGCGCACCCGCGACGACTTCTGGGATCCCCTCTTCGGCATGACCGGCGACCTTCCGCTCGCTCCGATCGCGGCCATCTCCCCCCTTCCCGGCGAACCAGGCAAAGTCCGCGCCCTCTACACGCTCTCCTGGCCCAACCCCGCGCCCGATCGCGAGGTCCTGAGCGTCGAGATCCTTCCGCCCGCCTCCCCCGGCGCCGGTTCGGGCCATCTCCTCGCCATCACCACCGACGACAAGCCCTCCCCCGGCCGCCTCCTCTTCGCCTCACCCGCCGCCTCCTCCCCCGGTGACGGCTCCTTCGGCCGGCCTTTTGCCGACCTCCACCAAGCCATCGACCAACTCCAACCCGGCGACACGCTCTACCTCCGCGGCGGCCGCTATCTCCCCACGCGACGCCTCCTCCTCACCCGCTCCGGCGCCGAGGGCCGCCCCATCACCCTCTCCGCCTATCCGGGCGAGACCGCCATCATCGATGCCAGCCGCTACACCTTCAGCGCCGATCCCACCTTGAAGAGCCTCCGAAAATCCCCCTTCGAGACCCGCATCGGCTTCGTCCAAATCGACCGCCAGAGCGATTGGGTTATCCGAAACCTCCGTTTCGAAAACATGATCTCGATGGGCGTGTTCGCCAACGAGGTCACGCGCACCGACATCCTGCACAACCACTTCTTCCTCTCCCCCGCCTCCGCCATCTTCCTCACCGGCCACCACAGCCGGGCCAATCACAACACCGTCATCCGGGCCTGCTCCCTCGAGGCCTTTCGTCGGCACTTCGCCCACGACCCCGCCCGCGACACCGATCCCGTCCTCGTCGCCCACCGCGAGTTTCTCGACAACCGCAAACGCCGCGGCGGCTTCGGCGACGAGTGCATCGACGTCGGCGGCACCGGCTCCACCCACCTCGAAGGCTCCTTCAACGAGGTCTGCTGGGGCGACAAGGAGGGCTTCGACACCAAAGGCGGACCCGAACACGTCAAAGTTCTCCACAACTACATTCACCGAAACCAGTTTTGGACCGGTCTCTACATCGACGGCTGGACCGCCCCCCTCCGCCACGTGGAGGTCGCCTACAACGTCGTCGCCCATAACTGGGGCTCCGGCATCGCCGTGAACGTGGAGTTCGGCCCGCTCGTGGAGAACGTCCACGTCCATCACAACCTCTCCTTCAACAACGACCTCGCCGGCATCGACATCGGCCGCGCCGGCAAGGACGGCCCCCGCCGCGCGCTCATCATCGAGCATAATACCGTAGTCAACAACGGCCACGCCCAACGCAACCGCAACCCCGCCGGCGGCATCAACCTGGGCTCCCCCAACGTCGAGGACATCATCATCCGCAACAACCTCGTCCTCGACAATCGCGACTACGGCCTCGCCGTCTTTGGACCGGCCGCCGACCGCGCCGGCAAAAACATCGTCCTCACCCACAACCTCCTCTGGCCGCGCCCGGAAAACGGGTGGATTCGCGACTCGAAAAACTTCTACGCCGACTCCGGGGAGAACCCCGTCTTCGCCGACCCCCGGCTCGTCGACCCGGCCAAGGGTGATTTTCGCCTGCGCACCGACTCCCCCGCCCGCGGCGCCGGCACCGGCGGCGCCGACCTCGGCGCCTTCCCCTACCGGCCCTGAGCCCCGCCGCCCGGGCCGGGGCGATGCTCGCGCCCTCCCGCCCATACCCCCGCCATCAACTCCGCCGCGAGACGCCGGAGCACAGGCGCGCTGTGGTTGAAAAACCTCCGGTAGCCGGCGCAGAGATAGCTCACCCCCGGCCCGCCCGGCCCCTCGCCCGCGTCGACAAAACGATGCTTCGGACAATCCCCGTTGCACAACGCCCGCACCGCACACTCCCGACACACCCGCGGCAAATCCGCCTTGGCCTCCCCAAAGGCCCGGGCCGCGGCCCCGTGCGCGAGATCGGCCAGCGCCGTCTCGTGCAGATTTCCGTGCCTCTGGCCCGGATAGACGTAGTGGTCGCAGGCATACACGTCGCCGTTGTGCTCCAGCGCCAGCGCCCGCCCGCACCGCTCCGCGAACACACACATCGTCGGGCCCCTGCCGGCATGCACGCTCAGCGCGCCCTCGATCGTCTGGACAAAGACGCGCCCGACGTCGCGCCTCAGCCATAGGTCGAAAATCCGGCAGAGAAAAGCGCCCCATTCCTCCGCTGTCGCGCACTCCCTGGCCACCGCCTCCGCCACCCGCTCCCGCGCGACCGGCACCCGGCCCTGCGGGGCTCCATGGTCCAGACCCGCCGCCCGCTCCGCCTCGCCCGCCTTCATCTCGACCAGCGGGATGAACTGCATCCAGCCCGAGCCCTCCTCCCGCAGAAAATCGTAGACGCGCTCCGCCTGCCCCGCGTTGCGACGATGCACCACGGTCAAGGTGTTGAACTCCACCCCCGCCTTCCGCAGCGCCCGCAGGCCCCGCATCACCCGGTCCCAGGTCGGCTTCCCGCCCCGATCCACCCGGTAGCCGTCATGCAGCTCCCGCGGACCGTCGACGCTGATCCCGACCAAAAACCGCTCCTCCCGGAGAAACTCCGCCCACTCCCCGTCGAGCAGGGTGCCGTTGGTCTGCAGCGCGTTCACCACCCGCCGCCCACCCGCGTAGTGCTTTTGCCACGACACGACGCGCCGGAAGTACTCCAGACCCGCCAGTGTCGGCTCCCCGCCCTGCCAGGCGAAATGCACCTCCTCGCCCGGCTGCGAGCCCAGATAGTCGCGGATAAACCGCTCCGTCGTCTCCGCGCTCATCCGCGGCACGCCCGCACCGGGGTAGTACGCCGCTTCCTTCTCCAAATAAAAGCAGTACTTGCAGGCCAGATTGCAGCGGGCCCCGATCGGCTTGGCCATCACGTGGTAGGGCTCCGCCCAGGGACCGCGGCCTGCGTTCGTAGGAAGGGGCGATGACATCCCCGAGGGTAGTTCGGGGCCGCGGCCCCGACTACGCGACGCTTGGCCGCGAGCACGCGCCTTTTTCCCAAAACTCCGACTACTCGCCCGCGAGCAGGCGTGCGGGATTCAGCCCCACCAGGCGGCGCAGCTCCCCCTCCTCCAAGCCCGCCTCCCGCAGCTTGGCCAAGCCCGCCGCGAAGCCCGCCACCACCGGCCCGTCCGCCACCTTGCCGAGATCCGAACACAGCGTCACCCGCTCCAGTCCCAAGGCGCGGATCTGCGCGACCAGATCGCCCGGACCGCAGGCCGCCTCGTCCCGGGTAAAGGCCAGCACCCCGTGCTCCACCCAGGCCCCCAGCGCGACCGCCTCGCGTTGGACCTCCAGACTCGCGGCCGTCACCGCCAGCGCCGGATGGGTGAGGACCATGCGCCGCACCCCCGCGGCCCGCGCGGCCGCGAAGAGCCCCAGCGACTCCCGAGGGTGCAGATGCCCGCTGGCCAGCACCGCGTCGTGCTGCGCCACCAGCGAAAGAATCTCCCCGAGCTCGGACCGCAGGGGCCCGCCCGTGGCATCCTCCTCCGCCCAGATGGTCAAACCCCGCCCGACCGCTCCGCGCGGGAAGGGCGACGGTCCGCAAATCTCGAGGTGCCGGCGTGAAGCATAGGTCGGCATCCAGACGATCCGGGCTCCGACGCGGAGCGCCGCCTCCACCGCCGCGGGATTAAACCCGCCGACCGGCGGATTGAGCGTCACGCTTCCGATCACCCGCGGCCCCGCCGTCCCGGCCCGTGCGTCGAGCATGCGCGCCAAGGTGCCAGTCGATCCGCAGTGGTCCTTGAGCCCGATGCCGGCCATGCCCGCCTCCCGCGCATCCGCCCACACTTCATCGGCACGCTGCGCTCTCGGCACCACGTCCGGCCCCGCGTGGAGATGCAGGTCCCACGCGTTGTGTAGCAGATCCGAGGGCGAAAAGGCGGAAGACATGGCGGGAGCGGGACCGAACTTGAGGCAAATCCCCGGCCGTGTCCGGGAAATAAACCCGTCGTGTTCCAGAGGCGAGACACGCTCGGCCAAGGCGACCGAGGCGTAGGAGGATCGGCGGTCCATAGCGCCCGGGGGCAAGGCCGACCGGCGGGTTTCCCCGCTGGTCGGCGCGCGGGATACGTCCGCACCCCGCCAAATCCAGACCTCCGCCTCGAGCCAGGGTCGGGAAATCACGCGCCTCAGCGCTCGAAACGGTAACCCACTGCCTCCACGTGCACTCCGCCTCGAGCTTCCTCGCTCGTCCACACGCGGATTGGCGTGCCGGAAAACGCCTGACCGGACGGCACTCCCAAACCTGGGCTGCGGTTGACCAAAATCGGCGCATCCCAGTTCGAGATCAAGGCCTCCCCCGCGACCGTGGCCTGTTCGAGAGTCGAGAACAGCTCCGTCTCGTCTCCGACCAGGATCCACTGGGAAACGGAGTTCGCGTTGGCCGTCTCCGGGCTGATGCCCAGCGCCGCGAACGTCAAATCGCGCGGCATCGATTTCCGCGCCACCTCCGCCGGGACTTCCGGCGCGTTCGAGGCCAGAATCAAAGCCCCCTCGGACGGCGCCGCCGCGCCTGCATCGGAAGCCGGAGCGGACGCGAGCCCACCGCTGGGCAAGCTCAATCGCGCCACCACGAGCGCGACGCAGGCGGCGAGTCCGCCGGTGACACCCCAGGTGGGCCAGCCCCAGGCATCCCGGACCGGGCGAGGGCTATCGATCCGCGCCTCCGCCCGGGATAGGGCGCGACGCAAAGCTTCAGAGGACGGCGCGCGGGACTGCACCTGCGAGAAAAGGACGGAACAGGCGCTCTGCATCGACTCGTAGTCGCGCAGCGCACGCCGCCGCGAGGGATCCTCGCGGAGCCCCGCTTCCAACTCCGCCGCCTCGGCGGCGGACAAACGCTGATCGAGATAAAGGTTAAGCAACTCTTTGAACCGCGCGTCTTTCATCACTGATCGTCTCCTCCGATGATTTCTCTCAAACTATCGCGGGCCCGGGCGATCCGGCTCTTCACCGTGCCAACCGAGATACCCAGAATCTGCGAAATCTCCTCGTAGGAGAGATTCTTCACATTCCGCAAAATCAGAATTTCCCGGTGCCGCGCACTCAACTTTTCCATGCCGACCGCGATGCGATCAACCAGCTCGTGGGTGGACGTTTCCTCATCCGGCTTGATCGCTTCGCCGGCAAACACCTCGGAGAGCGGCGTGTCATTATCCTCACCGACCGGTTGGTCGAAGGAGATGGTCCGATCCCGCTTCCGCCGCCACCAGTACCAGTAGCGGTTGCGAGCGAGGTTCGTCGCGATCTGGTAAAGCCAGGTCGAAAAGGCTGAATCTCCACGAAAATTTGCCAGCCCGCGATGGGCGCGAATGAAGGCATCCTGCGTGACCTCCTCCGCGTCCTGGGGGTTGCGCAGGAGCTGGTGGACCATCGCGTAAATGCGATCCCAGTGGCGGCTCACCATTTCGTCAAATGCGCTGGGGTCACCGTTTCTGAAACGATCAACCAGCAGGCGATCCAGGGCGACTTCTTGAGCTTTGGCGGACATGGTGTGCTCCGCCCTCCGACGCGCATCCGCGGCAAATGTTCCTTCCTTCATCTCCCCGCCCGTTGCAGGCTGGTCGCCCGCGGCGGCCGCCGTAGGCTCCGCGGGCTCGGCTGGCGCCGGCACCGGGATCGACCCGTGGGTGTGGACGGATGCGCACATTCTACCCCTTGAAAAAGCCTCCGCAGCCCCCGACCTGTCAATCGGCTTGTCGACCTCGCGAAAAAACCCTTGCAACCCCGAAACGCCGACACATTCAAGTCCCCTCCGCAGCGCACGGGGGTTGATAGCTCAATGGTAGAGCAGCATCCTTTTAAGTTGTTGGTTCTGGGTTCGAATCCCAGTCAACCCACCACGCGCTGGCCGCCTCGGCCTCGGCTCAGTCTTCAAGATAATCCGATGCCTCGTGAGGCGAAGGTCCTACTCCGCCAAGGCGACCGAGGTGGGGGCGGACCGCAGGCCCTTGCCACCGAGGTCAACGGCGTCCCAGCGTGGCTTCCGCCTCACCCGCAGGGCGGAAGCAAAGCACCGGTTTGCTTTGAAGACCGCGCCTAACGCACCCCTTCGTGGGCGAAGGCGGCAAACACCACCCCGAGCAGGTTCTCGGCAGTCACCCGTTCGGCGTCTTCCCGGTCGTTGTACAGGCCCCGCGCCCGCCAGCCCGCGCCTTCCCGAGCCACCAAACGGTGCAGCACCACTCTTCCGTCGCGGGTGCGATAGGCCACATCCATCCCGGCGCTCAGCGAGGCAAACGGCAGCGCCTGCAAAACCAAAACCGTGTCCTCCCCGTACACCGGCCTCATCGAGGCCCCCGCGCCGATCACGCTCAAACGCCCGGGATCCATCGCCGCCAGCGCCTCGGCATCCCGCCAAGCCTGGTTTTTTGTCACCGCCGCGGTCGGCGGCGGCGGTGTCGGCACCCCCGCTCCCGCCCCCCCTCCACCCGCGCAGCCAGTCCACCAAAACAGGCCCGCGCCCAGGATCGAGATCGATCTCCCTCCCAGAGCGCACAGACTCAGACGACCGGATTTCATGCCCAAAAAAGAGGTTTGTGTTGAAAAATTCGTTAAGCGCGGAAGTAGTAAACCGCAATTATGAAGCGCCTTGTGATTATCGAGGACCAGACGGCGATCCGCGAAATGCTCGTGGAGATTCTCCGGATGGACAAAAACTACGAGCTGGTGGGCGAAAGCGGGGATGGTCAAGGGGCCCTCAGTCTCTGCCTCGAGGTAAAACCCGACCTGCTCGTCCTCGATGCCAAGCTCCCGGGCCTCAATGGCGTGGACTTGCTCCGCCGGCTCGTGAAACACCTGCCCCACGTGCGCGTGCTCGTGTTTTCCGGCCACGAAAACCCCGTGCTCGTCCGGGAGATGCTCGAGGTCGGCGCCCACGGCTTCGTCGAGAAAACCGCCGGCTTGGTGGAGTTTAAGAAGGGCCTCGAAACCGTCGGCAACGGCGGCACCTACTTCGGCCCGGCCGTCGCCGCCCTGCTGCGCGATGTCGTGGCCAATCCCGGCGCCAGCAACAGCGCCGATTTCCTCACCGACCGCGAGCGCGAGATCCTCCAGCTCGTGGCCGAGAGCCACAGCACCAAAGAGATCGCCGCCAAGCTCAACATCAGCGTCAAGACGGTCGACAACCACCGCACGAACCTGATGCGCAAACTCAATCTCCACGACGTCGCCAGCCTCACTCGCTACGCCGTCGAGATCGGTCTGATCGAGCCGCGCAAGCCCATCTGATCGCGCCTCATCCGCGCCAAGGGTTCGGCTCGCCCACCGCTCGGAGCCCGTCATCCCCGTCCGCCCGTCCGGTCCCTCCCGGCGCCCGGCTCGCGCCCCTTCGCCGCCGAGCGAAGAGGCCGCGGAGGAGTTCACCCCTCCCCCGCTTCCAGCCGCCGACGCGCCGCCTCCATCCGGCGCAGCAGCACTTCCGCCACCCGCGGATCGTCCGCCAGCGTGGCCGTCATCGCGGTTCGCAGCTCCTTGCCCCGCTCCTTCGCCGCCGCCTCCGCCGCTTCGCAGATTTCGGCCACATCCCCGCCGGGTCCCGCGTGCCGGCCCGGCGATAGAAACTGCAGCGCCACCACCACCTCCCCCTCGTCAAAGGGCGCTAGGCCCAGCCGAGTGGCCAGCAATGGTTCGTTAAAGGCATACTCATCCCCCTCGCGCCGCTCCATCGAAGCCACCGCCACCGACTCCACCTCCCCGGCCAGCGCCGTTCCGAGCAGTTCGCCCAGTCGATCGCGCACCGCCGTCACCGCGCGTTGCGGCGTCCCGTGGTCGCAGAGCACGACCCGGGGCCGCCGCCAGGCCCGCTCCGCCAGCGTGGTCCGCACTCGGTCGGCCAACGCTCCGACCAGTTCCCGCGGCTCCTCGTCCGGCAGCACCAGTGCCTCGGCCAGCACGACTTTCATCCCCGGATGCCGGGTCCGCAGACTGAGCAGGCGCTCGGGCACATAGTCGGTTAAAGCCCCGCTTGGGCCGAAAAAAAGCGGCAGGAGCAGAGCCCGCCCGCCCGGGTGCTCTCCCGCCCACGCATCGAGAGCCGGTTCCAGCAGTCGCGCCGGCACCCCATCCAGGTCCTCCGCCGGCACCCGCGTCGAGTGCAGCAGCGAGACCGCCTCCACCGGATGCCCCGCCAGCCCGGCCAGACGCTCGGCCAGACGCCGCAGCGAGCGCGTCGAGTCGGCGCGGAAAGAGCCATTGTCGAAAAGGAAACAGGCGAAATCCGTGGTCATCGATGGGGCCATTTGTGGGCTATAATCTGCTTGTGGACGCAAGGCCGGTGGGGCTTAACGTCAACCACCTCCACACCCATGCACGCGTTCCCTCGCAAGGCCCTCTTCCTCCTTCTCGCCGCCGCCACGCTCGCGGCCACCGGTTGCAACAGAAAACCCAAACGCCCGAACCCCGGCTCCACCGTCATCGGCCAGGAAGGCACTCCCCTCGCCGGTCTCGGCGCCGACGGCTTTGGCGCCAACGGCACCTTCGCTGACCCGAACTCCGCCCTTTCCGGTCGCAGCGGCGACCCCCTCGATCCCGCTAATCAGGAGCGCGGCGTCCTCGAGTCCGTTTTCTTCGCCTTCGACCAGTCCGCCATCGCCCCCGCCGAGCGTCCCAAGCTCCAAGCCGCGAAAGACTACCTCGACGCCAACCCCGAAAAACGCCTCCTCATCGAGGGCCGCGCCGACTGGCGTGGCACCTCCGAGTACAATCTCGGCCTCGGCGACCGCCGCGCGCAGGCCGCCAAACAATATCTCGTCACCCTCGGCGTCGCCGACTCCCGCATCGAGGTCCTCTCCAAGGGCGACCTCGAGGCCGCTGAAAACGCCGCCGAGAGCGTGATGGCCCAGGACCGCCGCGCCGAGCTCGTGCCGCTCAAACAGTAAGCGCGCCCTCGCCCGTATCCGAAAAAGCCCGACACCTTGCGGTGTCGGGCTTTTTCGTGTCCCGCCGCTGGCCGCTTTGGCCCCGCGAATCAGGCACCGCGTCCGCCCGCGGCCAGCGCCTCGAGGATCTTTTCCGACGCCTACATCCCGCGGCGCATCACCCCGAGGTGAAAACTCTCGTCCGGCGCGTGGAGGTTGTCCTGCGGCAGGAAGAGCCCCATCATCACCGAGTCCAGACCCAGCACCCGCCGGATATCCGCGATGATCGG
>JBILUB010000303.1:0-3718 GCA_044371245.1 Opitutaceae bacterium | reverse complement strand
CTAGGGTTAAAAAAACATCGCCTCGGCCAAGGCGGCCTCGGGGCTCAGGAGATTGATCGGCGTGCTGATCTCGTGCGCGGCGCCCCGGAAATGGGCCGAAAGGCGGGCGCAGCCCTGGGCAAAATCTCCCTCGAACCGGAAGGTCTGGACGTTGCCATAAGAGAACACGAGCTCGACGGCATGCGCCGCGGCCGACGCCGAAAACTCGACCCGTGACGGCAAGGAGGCCGGGGCTCCACAAGCGACGAGCCGCGCCCTCGACCACTCGGCCAGCACGCGCGCCTCGGCCCGCCGCGCGGAGCCGTGGCGTACGGTCACGCCCGCGATCCCGTCGGCCAAGGCCGCGGGTGCAAAGGCGCTCAGGAATTGGCCGATCGTCTGCCTGATCGGGAGCAACCGCGCGTGGGCGAGATCGCGCACCGCCTCCGGCCGCGGCCAGGAAAGCTCCCCGCCATCATCGGAGGGCACGAGCGAGTGGTCGATGAGCACGCGCTTGGCCTTGGCCAGCAGGTATTGGTAGTTACCCAGCTTGGCCGAGGAGGAAAAGTTATGCGCCCAGTAGTACACGGGCAGATCGGTCGAGAAACAGATCGAGACCTGATTCTCCAGAAAACGCCGCGCCGAGGACGGGTAACTGAGCATGACAAACTCGCAGCAACGCAGGTCGCCGCGGGTCTTGCCGGGATGACACTCGCCGTAAATTTTGGCGCGCAGTTCCCCATCACGATTCTGTTCGTCGCGATTCGGGCAAAGCACCACGACCCGGCAGGGATAACGCCGGGAGAACCGCACCGCGGTCTGAAACTGCGCAAGCGCGTCCTCGGGCGTGGTGTACATGCCCAGATGGAGCACGAAGTTCACCTGGGTCGCCTTCGCGTCGTCCCCCGGGCGGACGTCTCCCGGCGCGGCGACCGCGGCGGAAGCCCAAAGACGGGCGAGGTTTTTGGAGATGGCCCCGACCGGAGTCTCCTGACCGGGCAAGGCGTCGAAAATCGAGGACATGACGCGGGCGTCTGCGTTGCTCACGGCTGACGCCAGGCGTGTTGATTGGCGGCGAGCAGCGCGTCGGCCGTGGCCGGGCCCCAGGAGCCGGCCACGTAGGAGTCCATGCCCGCGCGACCGGCGGCCGCCCACGCCTTCAGCACCGGAGTGTAGAGTTGCCACGAGGTCTCCGCCTCGTCTCCCCGGATAAAGAGCGTGCCATCCCCGATCATCGCATCGAGCACCAGCCGCTCGTAGGCCTCGGGTGTGTTCGAGCCATAGGTCGCGGAGTAGCGGAAATTCATCTTCACCGGCTGGGTGCGCGTCTCCAGTCCGGGGACCTTGCCGTTGAGGATAAGCGAGAGGCCCTCGTCGGGTTGGATCTGAAAAGCGAGCGTGTTTGGCGCCAGGTCGAAGCGATCGCTGCCGGCGAAGAGCGTGCCGGGCGGCCGCTTGAACTGGACCGCGATCTCGGTCACCCGACGCGCCATGCGTTTGCCGGAGCGCAGGTAGAAAGGCACGCCCTGCCAACGCCAGTTGTTGATCGAGAGGCGGACGGCCGCGTAGGTCTCCGTGGCGGAGGTCTGCGGGATATCCTGCTCCTCGAGATAACCGCGGGCGGGCTTGCCGCCCATCATGCCCGCGGCGTACTGCGCGCGGGCGACGTCCCCGCCGGGACCCAAATTCAGCGGCTGGATGGCCTTGAGGACCTTCACCTTCTCGTTGCGCACGGCCTCGGCGTCGAGCGACACGGGCGGCTCCATCGCGGTGAGCGCGACCAGCTGCATCGTGTGGTTCTGGATCATGTCACGCAGCGCCCCGCTTTGATCGTAGTAGCCGCCGCGAGTGCCCACCCCGACCTCCTCCGACACCGTGATCTGCACGTGGTCGATGTAGTTGCGGTTCCAGAGGGGCTCGAAAATGGAGTTGGAGAAACGCTGCACGAGCAGGTCCTGCACGGTCTCCTTGCCCAGGTAGTGGTCGATCCGATACACCTGATGCTCCTCGAGCACCTCGCGGATCACGCCGTTGAGCGCGACCGCCGAGTCGAGGTCCTTGCCGAAGGGTTTTTCGATGATGACCTTGGTGTGGAGCGCCGTGCCGAGCCGGCGCGCCGCCAGGCCCGAGGCCCCGAGATTGCGCAGAATGGGGGCGAAGACGGACGGCGGAGTGGAGACGTAGAACAGCACCTGCAGATCGCGTCCCAGCCGTTTCTCGATCCCGGCGATGTGCGTGGCCAGACGCTGAAACGCCTCCGCTTCGTCATAGCCGCCGGCGACGTAGCTGGTGTTTTGCCCGACATGGTTCCAGACGTCGTGGTTGAGCTCGCGGCGGGAGAACTCCTTGATCGCCCCGGCGGCCATGCCGCGAAACTCATCGTCTGGGATCGGCTTGCGGCCATAACCGACCAGAAAGAAATCGGCCGGCAGCAGATGGTCGAATGCGAGATTGTAGATCGCGGGGATGAGCTTTCGCGCGGTCAGGTCGCCCGAGGCGCCAAAAATCACGATAACGGTCGGCGGAGTGCCGCGGTGCTTGCTCAGACCTTGGAGGAAGGGATGACGAGGCGCTTCGGGCATGGCGAAAATTCGAGCCAATACGCAAGCCACCCCGGGCGCGGGCAAGGCTAATGCGGTGAATAATCGGCATGGAAGCGATGAGCCCGTGTCATCCCCGGGCGCGAGGCGCGGCGGTCGACGGCGCCTCAGCCATGCCGGTGCGAGGAGCGCGGGGGGAAAAGCGGCACGTCTCGGTAGTGCCACACCTGCCGGCCCTCCTGCTGGGAAGCCAGTCCCGGATCGAGGCGCATCGCCTCCAGCGCCGCCGCGGCTCCCGGTCCGGCCCCATGCACGATCTCGACGATGTCGAAACGATAGTGACGGGGCGGGGGCCGCAGCCGCTTAAGATAGGCGCGGCAGGCCCGCAGCAGCACGGCCTTCTTTCGCCGATCGACCGACTGGTAGCCCCCCACCCGCGCGCCGGCGACGCGGGCCTTCACTTCGACGAAAACCAACACCGGTTGCTCCCCCCCGCCGGCCTGACGGGGCGGCGGCTCCTCGCACACCAAATCGATTTCCTCGCGGGCGTCCTCGGGATTGCGCCAGTTACGGGCGAGCACGCGCAGCCCCTGCGCCCGCAGATGCGCCTCGGCGGCGCGCTCCCCGGCCAGCCCCAGGCCGACGGCATCCGCGGTGGCGGGGCGGGCGCCGAGCTCGCGCGCCACCCCACGCGAGCCGACCCCGAACACGCGGAGAAATCTCCTAAACAACGCCTGCATGCGGCCTTTGTCGTTGCCGCTAGGCCGAGCGCGCGCAACCTCGCGTTTCCGCGGCCCCCCGCCGCCCTGAACCGCGTCCCCTTCATGGCCACCCCCGCCCTGCTCAACACCCTGCGACGTTCCCTGCTGATCAAGGTCATCTCCAAACCCCAGCCCAGCCGGGAGGACGTGGCGCACGTGGTCGAATTGACCGCGGCCAAGGTGGTGGAGGCGCTCCGGGCGCAGTCGATGACCCTCTACCTCGTCGAGGGCAACGAGGTCGCCTTTAAGCAGGTCTACTATTCCCCCACTCTCTGGGGCACAGACAAGGCGGCCGAGGCTCGCTTCAAGGCCAGCGCCGAGACCCTCCTGGCGCTGCGCCTGCCCCTCGGCCGCGGCGTGGTCGGCAAGGTGATCGCCGAGGGCAAACCGGCGTTTTTTAAACACGACGCCGCCGACACCCCGGCGATGAATTCCCTG
>JBILUB010000302.1:0-3727 GCA_044371245.1 Opitutaceae bacterium | reverse complement strand
CAACTTCAATAATTTCCTCCTCATCTACCTGCTGACCGGCGGCGGCCCGGACATGGTCGGCGCCGCGACCGTGGCCGGCCAGACCGACATCCTGGTCAGCTACACCTTCCGTATCGCATTCCGTGATACAGCGCAAAACTTCGGCTACGCTAGCGCCATCGCCACGGTGATCTTCGTGATCGTTGCGCTCCTGGCCTGGTGGAACCTCAAGCATCAGAAAAACTGAGCCCCGCCCGCGGCTCCTCGTTCCATGCCCCTAAAAGCCTCCCAGGTCCGCCGCGCCAAGCTGGTCGTCGCGCACTTCCTGCTCGTGAGTTTCCTCATCCTCACGCTGACGCCGTTCCTGATGATCATCGCGATCAGCTTCCGACGCGGTGACCTCGCCCTCGGCACGCTGCTCCCGACGGGCGAGAACTTCTCCCTGGAACACTGGCGCTACGTGCTCGGCATTTCCTACGAGACGGTGGGCGCCGACGGTCAGCCGCGTACCATCAGAACGAACACACCCGTGCTGATCTGGTTTTGGAATTCGCTCAAAGTGGCCGGCTCGGCCTCGGCCCTTATCATCCTGCTCTCCGGCAGCGCCGCCTACGCCTTCGCCCGCATGCAGTTCGCCTGCCGCGGCCTGCTTTTGAAATCGCTGCTCGTGCTCCAGGTCTTCCCCATGGTCCTCGCGCTGGTCGCCCTTTATGCGCTGCTCCAGCTCATCGGCGAGTTCCTGCCGCCTTTCGGGCTCAACACCCACCCGGGACTCGTCCTGACCTACCTCGGGGGCATCGCGATCTACATCTGGATGATCAAGGGATACTTCGACACCATCCCGGTCAGCATCGAGGAGAGCGCCAAAATCGACGGCGCCACCCATTTCCAGGCCTTCATCCGCATCCTCCTGCCGATGAGCGCGCCGATCTTCGCGGTGGTTTTCATCCTCAGTTTCATCTCCCACATCAGCGAGTATCCGGTCGCCTCCGTCGTGCTGCAGACCGAGCGCAAGTGGACGCTCGCGGTCGGGGCCCAGAGCTTCCTTTACGAACAAAACTACCTGTGGGGCAAATTCGCCGCCACCGCCGTGCTGAGCGGCTTGCCCATCACCGTGCTTTTCCTCGCGTGCCAACGCTTCCTCGTCTCCGGCCTCACCTCCGGCGGCGTGAAGGAGTAGACACGGACCCACCATCCATCGCTCCCCCACCATGGGCTCCGTTTCCATCAATTCCCTCGACAAGACCTACCCCGCCTCCGGAAAGAACGCCGCGTTTCGCGCCGTCAAGGCCATCGACCTCGAGATCCGTGACGGCGAATTCATGGTCCTGGTGGGCCCGTCCGGCTGCGGAAAGTCCACCACCCTCCGCATGATCGCCGGTCTGGAGGCGATCAGCGCGGGGGAGATAAAAATCGACGGCGCGGTCGTGAACGACCTCCTGCCCAAAGACCGGGGCATCGCGATGGTTTTTCAAAACTACGCGCTCTACCCCCACATGAGTCTCTTCGACAACATGGCCTTCGGGCTGAAACTCGCCCGCAAGCCGAAGGAGGAGGTCATGCGTCGGGTCACGGATGCCGCCCGCATCCTCGGGCTCGAAAGCATTCTCGACCGCAAGCCCGCCTCGCTCTCCGGCGGCCAGCGCCAACGCGTGGCGGTCGGGCGCGCGATCGTGCGCGACCCCAAGGTTTTTCTCTTCGACGAGCCGCTTTCCAACCTCGACGCGAAGATGCGCGTCTCCATGCGCAGCGAAATCTCGAAACTCCACGCCCGGCTCAAAACGACGATCATCTACGTCACCCACGATCAGGTGGAAGCCATGACCATGGGCGACCGCATCTGCGTGATGAAAGACGGCCAGATCATGCAGGTCGCTGATCCGCTCACCCTCTACCACCAGCCGGAGAACGTCTTCGTCGCCGGCTTCATCGGCTCGCCGGCCATGAACCTCCTGCGCGGACGGATCCAGCGCCGCGAGGGTCGCCTCGTGTTTGTCGAGCAGGCCGAGTCCGACGCCGTGTTTGTGCCGCTCACCGGCGCCCTCGCCCAGCGCGCGGAAAAAAATCTCGATCGCGAGGTGTTTCTCGGTCTGCGCCCGGAGTCGATCTACGACCAGCCCCGCGGCGTCGAGACCACTCCGCTCACCGCCCGCGTCGAACTCTCCGAGCCCATGGGCGCCGAGACCAACGTCTACCTGAAAACCGGCGCGGGCAACGTCATCGCCCGCCTCCACACCGAGCGCCGCTTCACCCTCGGCGAATCTCTCACCGTCCACCTCCTGCTGGCCAAGGCCCACCTCTTTGACGCCGCGACCGAGCAGGTCATCCGCTGACTCCACCCGCACCCGCCATGCGCAAAATCCTCGAGACCGAAGAGCACGTGCCCGTGCCCCCCATGATGTTTCACGATCCCTTCTACCGCATGACCTACATCATGAAGGAGGAGATCCGAAAACATAAGTGGATCGAGGCCGAAAAGGGCCGCTCGCTCACCTGGGCCGAAGCCCGCAACGAGTGGCTCCAAAAACACGGCGACACCTACACCCGCTTCCTCCGTGAAACGCTCGCCATCTAGTCAAACGGGCGGGACGTGCCGTGCGCTTTCCGCCGGTCTCGCGCTCCTCTTCCTGCAGACGCCGAGCCCCGGCTCCGCCTCCGAGCCGGCCGCCCAGGCGCCCTGGTGGCACTCGGCGGTTTTCTACCAAATCTTCGTCCGCTCCTACGCCGACTCCCTGTCCGGCCCCCACGCATCCGACGGCATCGGGGACCTCCAGGGCCTGATTGATCGGCTCGACGCGCTCAACGACGGCGATCCCGCCACCACCGGCGATCTCGGTGTATCCGCCCTTTGGTTACTTCCGATCCACCCCTCTCCAAGCTACCACGGCTACGACGTCACCGACTACTTCGCGGTCAATCCCGACTACGGGGATCTGCCGCTGTTTCGTCATTTCGTCGCGGCGGCCCATCGCCGCGGCATCCGCGTCGTTATCGACCTGGTGCTCAACCACGCCTCCGCCCAGCACCCCGCCTTCCTCGCCGCCACCGCCGAGGAGCCGCCCGGCCTCGTCACCCTCGTGGTCGGAGACCCTCCCGCCACCCCGCCGCTCACCGCCGATCCCCGCGCCCTCTTCCGCTTCTCCGAAAAACCTCTCCAGGCCCAGGGCCCCTGGGGCGACCGCGCCTGGCACTACCGTGACGGAGAATACTACTACGGGGTCTTCGACTCCGCCATGCCCGACTGGAACTTCGAGAATCCCGCCGTCACCGAGCACCACCGCGCGGTCGCCCGCTTTTGGCTGCGCGAGGTCGGGGCTGATGGCTTCCGGCTCGACGCCGTCCGCTACCTCCACGAACGCGGCGACAGCCTGCAGGACCTGCCCGCCACCAAGCGCTGGCTGCGCGATTTCACCGCCTACTGCCGCGAACTCGACCCCGAGGTCTTCATCGTCGGCGAGGTCTGGGCCGACACCGACCAGTCCGCCTCCTACGTCCGCGGCGGCTCGGTCGACAGCACCTTCGAGTTCGACCTGGCCAACTCCATCCTCGAGACCGCCGGCTTTGGCACGCCCGCGCTTTTCGCCCGACGCCTCGCACGCACCCGCGAGGCCTACGGCGAACGACCTTGGGCCACCTTCCTCGCCAACCACGACCAGCCCCGCGCCATGACCCGCCTCGGCGGCGACGAGGCCAAGGCCCGCCTCGCCGCCTCGCTCCAATTCACCGCGCCCGGGATCCCGTTCATCTA
>JBILUB010000030.1:0-13460 GCA_044371245.1 Opitutaceae bacterium | reverse complement strand
GCGATATTGTTGTTCACCGCGCCCTGGCGTTTCGCCGTGGCCGATAATTTCATCGAGACGGCCAAGCCGCCGGCATCGTCGGCGGGGCTGACAATCTTGGAGCCGCTGGAGAGCCGGTTGAGGCTCTTCTGCAGCATCGAGTTCGAAGCGGCGAGGTTGTTTGAGGCAACCGTGGCCGCGAAGTTGGTGTTGATGACGACTGACATGGGTTCTTCCTTGATTTAGCTGCCCTGTCCGTAGGGCGACGGGCCGTTTGGGGATTCGGCCGATCCGGCCGCAGTCGTTATCTGCGGTTGCCTGTTATTACGTCCCAAGGCCCGCCGACTTTAGCGCGGTCCCCGCCAGGGAGTAGTTTCACTCCCCTGCCGGGAGCGCTCTTTCCTCGTGGCAGCTCAGCAGCGCGCGTTCGAAATCCCGCGCCCGGGCGGCATGATCGAGCAGCACCGTGCCCGCGAGCGCCGCCCGCATCCCGCGCGCGAGCGACAGCCGTCCCGCGTGATCCCGCGCGAGGTCCACCGCCACTCGCAGGTAGGCGTCCTCGTCGCCTGCAATCCAGCCGGGATGACCGGCCGCGTGCAGGAGCGAGACACCGACTCGCGAGCGGTGCTCGCGGCCTTCGAGCACCACCACCGGCCGCCCCATCCAGAGGGCTTCGCAGGTCGTGGTGGTGCCGTGGTAGGGGAAGGGATCGAGCGCGACGTCGACCTCCGCGTAGAGGGCGAGATGACCGGCCGCCTCGGCTCGGCGCCCGTGCAGCGCCAGGCGCGCGGGGTCCAGGCCCGCCGCGGCGCAGCGCGCCCGCAGTTCGGCTGCGCGCGTCGGCGACTCGAGCCCGTGGCCCTTGAGCAGGAGCGTGGAGCCGGGCACCGCATCCAGCACCCGGGCCCACAGACGCAGCGTGGCGTCGGAGAATTTGGCCGGATTGTTGAAGGAACCGAAAACCACCCCGCGGCCCGCTCCCGCCTCCGTCGGCGGGCTGACCGCGGGAGCGTCCGCCGGCGGAAGATAGGTCCACGCGCAGGGGGCGAAGCGCAGGAGGCGCTCGCTATGCCACGCGTCGGTCAGCCCGGGCGGGTCGGCCAGCGCGTCGCTCAGGCGAAAATCCATTTCCGCCAGACCCGTCGTGTTGGGGTAGCCGAGATAGGAGATCTGCACCGGCGCGAGCCGGCGGGCGAAGAGCGGCAGCCGATTGCGCCCGGTGTGTCCCGAGAGATCGACCAACACGTCGGGAGCATCGGCCCGCACCGTCGCTTCCACCCGCGCATCGGGCCAGCCGGCGAAGTTTCGCCAGAGGCGGGCACGCGCACGGAGTCGTGCGCTGACCTCGTCGAACTGAGCGTGGTCGTGATAAAGCAGAAGCTCGATCTTGGAGGGATCGATGTGCTCCACCAGAGGCTCGAAAAACGACGCCACCGCGTGCCGCCTGAAATCTTGGGACAACACCGCCACGCGCAAGGGCCCGGCTCGTTCCCGCCGCTTGGGAGGTGCCGGCCGCGATCCGGCGGCGCCCTGCGCCGCACGCTGCGCCCGGCCGTACTCGAGATGAGCCGCATAAAGCGTCTCCGGACCATGGTCCTCGAGGTAGTTGAGGCAAAGCAGACGGGCGCTCCCGGCACTGGGCTGGGCCGGATCGACCTGCAGCACCCGTTCGTACTCCGCCAGCGCCTCGCGCACGCGAAAGGCCTCCTGCAGGGCGAGGCCGCGCCCGATCCGTGCCACGAGGAGCGAGGGGGCGAGCGCGAGCGCGCGATCCAGCGCGAGGAGCGCGGCATCCGCTTCGTGCAGCGTGGCGAGGGCGACGCCGAGATTTTGCCAGGAGCGGGCATGCGTGGGCCAGCGCTCGGTCGCGCGCCGAAACAGCGGATGTGCCGCGCCCATCCCGCGCAGCTCCGAGGTCAGCACCGCCACCCGGTCATGGGCGTCCGCATGGTCGGGGCGCAGCGTGGCCGCACGCGCGGCCGCCTCCAACGCCGCCTCTCCCTCGCCCGCACGCTCGAGGAGAATGGATAACTGGAGCCAGGCGTCGAAGGCCGCCGGATCGAGCTCGAGCGCCCGCCGCAGCGCCGTCACCGCGCTCTCCGTCTGGCCGAGCGCGGCGCGCGCGAGGCCGAGGCGCAGCCATCCTGGTGCGGAGCGTGGGTTGATCTGCAGGGCGCGGGTCAGGAGCGGCAGCGCCTCCTCCGCGCGCCCGAGTTGAAAAAGCGCCAGCCCGCCGAGATGCCACGCATCGAAGAGCTGCGGCGCCGCTTTCCTCACCTGCGCGTAGAGCGCGGCGGCGGGAGCATAGCGTCCGGCCTGGTGCTGCGCCAGCGCCTGCTGAAGCTGGGTTTTCAGATTAGCGGGCGGCGGAGGCATGGAGTGCGCAGCGCTCTTTCCAACAGGCGCGCAGCGCCTTGGCAAATCGCTCCGCCTGCCCGGCGTGGTCGAGCAGCGCGCTGGCCCGCACCCGCTCCCGCAGTCCCGCCGAGCGCGCGGCGAGAGCGGCAGGGTCGCTCACCAGGGCCACCGCCCGGGCCACGTAGTCTGCGGGGCAGGTGGTGATCAAATCGTCCTCGCCCACCGCCTTTAGAAGCGAGACCCCCACTCGATTCACGTGCCGGTCTCCCGCCAGGGTCAGCACCGGCCGGCCCATCCAAAGCGCTTCACAGGTCGTGGTCGTCCCATGGTAAGGCAAGGGATCGAGCGCCACATCCACCCGCGCGTAGAGGCCGAGATGCTCCGCCACGCTCGCGCAGGGCGGAAGTGTGATGAGCCGCGCCTCGGGGATGCCGGCCGCGATGGCCCGGCGGGCGAAGGCGCCGTCCGCCTGGTAGCCTTTGATCAACAGGCGCGCGGTCGGCACGGCGGCGAGCAGCCCGGCCCAAAGGCGCAGCGTCGCGGGCGAGAGTTTGCCGAGATTGTTGAACGACCCGAAAACCGGTCCTCCTCCGGCCAGGCAGGGCGGAGGAGCCGGAGGCGGCGCGTCGGCCGGCGCTTGATAACACCACGCGGTCTCCGCGAAGCGCACCAAGGTCTCCCGGTGAAGGGCCTCCGTTTCCCCGGGCGGATCCGCCCATGCGTCGGTGAACCGGTAGTCCATCGTGGCCAGCCCCGTCGTGTCGGGGTAGCCGAGATAGCTGATCTGCACCGGGGCCAGCCGCCGGGCGAGCAGAGGCAGCCGATTAAACCCGGTGTGACCGGCGAGCTCCACCAGCAGATCGGGCGCATCGGCCCGGATCACGCGCTCGGCCCACGCGTCCTCCCTCCCGGAAAGATCACGCCAACCCGCGGCCTGGGCGCGCAGTCGCTCGGTTACCGCGTCACGGGAGAAGTGGTCGTGATAAAGAAAAATCTCGAACTGCTCGCGCGGCAGGTGAGCGAGCAGAGGCTCGAGGAAATACGCCACCGAATGACGCCGCAGGTCGGGCGACAGAAAGCCGACGCGCAGGCGTTTCTCCGGCTCGCGGGCCCTCAGTCCGCCTCCGCCGGGCGCCACCGCCCCGGCGCACAGTCGGCCAAAATCGAAGTGGGCGCGCGCGATCGCCTCGCGCGGCTGATCGTCGAGGTAGTGGAGCAAAAGCAGGCGATGAGAGGCCGCCTTCCGATTGGAAGGATCGAGAGCCAGCGCCCGGTCGAAGGCCGCGAGCGCCTCCTCGATCCGATGGCACCCCGACAGGGCCTGGGCCCGCGCGGTGTGCCCCGCCGAGTCCTCGGGCGCGATGGCGAGCGCGGCCTCGTGGCGCGCCAGCGCCTCCGCCGGGCGGCCGAGCGCGAGAAACACGCGGCCGAGCTGGTGCAGCGGTTTAGGATCACGGGGAGCGAGCGCGGCCGCCCGCGTGAGCGCGTCGAGCGCCGCCGCCGGGCGGCCGCCCGCGAGCTGGAAAAGGGCATAGTTGCCCAGCAGCTCGACGTTCCGCGGCTCGAGTTTTAGCGCCGCCTCGAAATGCCCTGCGGCGCTCTCCCGCCGCTCGACCTGAGCCAGCGCGAGGGCCAGACACATTCGGGTCGCTCCGACCGAGGGCTGCAGCGCGGCCGCGGCCTGCAACCACTCCACCGCCTCGGCCGCCTCCCCACTCTGCAGCAGCGCGGCGCCTCCCAGATGCAGCAGCTTGAAATCGCGGCCTCCCGCACGCCGCAGGCGACGGTAGCGCTCCAGCGCCTCCGCCACGCGCCCGGCCCGGTGCAGCGAGACCGCGGCTTCGAGTGGACTGGACGGAACGGCGGCGGGCATGGCGGGATCGGCCTAGACCGCGACGGGCGCATGCGCCTCGGCGAGCGCGGCCCCCAGGACCGCCCCGACGGTTTCATGCCGATTAAAGTAGTCGTAGATCTGGCGCCGCCTCTCGAGCGAACACGCCAGCGCCTCTTCGCAAGCGCGGCGCAGCCCGGCCAGATCGCCGCGGCCATACCGGATAACCAAACCCGCGGAGGCCAGCTCTTCGAGCCGGCCTCCGGCAGCTGAATCCTCGCTCACCGGGACGAGCCCCATGCACCCGCACCAGAAGGGGCGATCGGTGTGCGCCCGCGCCATTCCGGGCGTGGCAAACTTTCTCCCTTCCGGGCAAAATCCCACCGCGTAGCGGCTGAGCGATGCCCGCGCCGACACCGCGATCGAGTGATCGTGGCTGGCGACGAGCCGCGGCCCAAACGTATCGCGGAGAAAATCGAGCTGCCGCCGGCGATGAGGCGTCAACCCCATTTCCGAGCCGAGAAACAAGATCGCCGGTTCGGGACATTCGTTGAACGGAACTTCAAAGGGCCGCAGATTCGCGACCCAGCTGTGCTGGCGCACCACGCAGTCGGCCCGCAGCCCGGCGGCCGCCGGACCGAGCGGGTGCTCGTCATGGATCAACACATCGAGATGCGGAGCGAGCTGGGCGAAACAGGCCATTTCTCGACTCGCCTCATCGTAGGCATAGTAGGCGATCCGCACCCCGTGGCGTCGGAGATGGGCGCAGAGCGCACCGAGCGGCGCGCCGATCTTGGCGGGTTGTTGACCGATAAAGACCAGCCACCAGGCCTCCGCCGGCGGCCGAGCCGCGGCCCGGGCGGCGAGCGCCGGGAGCCCTTTTACTCCGAGGGTCATGGCCGGCAGCGCCTCCAACCCCGGGGGGACCGGCAGCGCGGCAAGAGCGCGCACACACTCCGCGTGCCAATCACGATCGAGGCGCGCCATCGCCCGCAGTTTTTCGTCCGCCACCCGCGGCAGCCGCTCCGTGAAATCCTCTCCAGGCAGACGCCCCAGCCGGGCGGCCGCCGGCTCCAGCTCCGCCGCCCAGGGATCGTAGACGATGAGGCGCAGAGCGGAGTAGCTCATGAGGCGGTCGCGACCAGCGAGGCTCCAGGCGCGGGCGAGGGGGCGGACGCCCGCCCCGGTTCGCGCAGCGCGGTGTCGAAGAACGCCTCGATGCGCCGCACCGACTCCGCCGTGGTGAAGCGGTAGGCATCCGTCTGCCCCTGCGAGGCGAGGCGCGCCCAGCGGACCGGGTCCTGGGGCAGCAAGCGCAGCTGGCGGGCGAGGTCCGCGGCGTCGCGGGATTTGAAGAGCAAGCCGTTGACCTCGGGCCGCACGATCTCGGGCGTGCCGCCCGTCCCGCTGGAAACGACCGCGAGCCCGGCCGCCATCGCCTCGATCTGGGTCTTGCCAAAGGGCTCCTCAAACACGCTCGGGAACACGAGGGTGTTGCAACGGCTGAACATGGCCGCGAGGCCGGCCCGGTTGATAAACCCATGCCACCGGACGCGCTCCGCAAAGCCCCCGCGCTCGGCCGCCCGCTCGCACTCGAGTTTAAAGGCCGGGTCGGGTTGCTCGCCCGCGCACTCGAGGGTGAAGTCGATCCCCGCGCGCGCCAGTTGAGCGAGCGCCTCGAAGAGGACCTGCGGGCCTTTGAAGGGCGCGAAGATGCTCGCGTAGGCGATGCGCAGCCGGTCGAAGCGGGGGGGAAAGGCGCGGTAGTAGTGCTCGAGCGGCGAGCCCGGATAAACCACCGCCCAACGACCGGCCCGGTAGCCCTTCTCCTGCAGGCGCCGATTCAGCCACTCGGTATTCCCGGCCAGGCAAAAGAGCGGGCTCTCCCACGCGGTGTCCGGCGGATACCCCGACTCTCCGTTCCCGAGGCGATGCAACACCGGGATCTTTTTCCCGAGGCAGTGGCGCATAAAGTCGTAGCCGACAAAATCGAGATTCCCGGCCAGAACGCGGGTGGCACGAAAGTCGCGCAGCGCCTCGAGAATCGTGGTGGTATTCGCCGCGGCGATACGGCCGATCTCGCCGCGATCCGCGAGCGGCACCGCCGCGCCTTTCTTCCAGGTGCCGAAGAGCTCCAGGGTGCGCTCCACCCGCGACTCGAGCCGTTCCTGCCCGGGGTCGAAGGGCCGGGCCCACTCGGGGCAATCGGCCGTGAGCACCTTGACTTCATGCCCGCGCCGCACGAGCAGATCGCAAAACTCCCACATCGTCCGACCATAGCCACCGAGCTCCTGCGGAGGGAAAAGATTCGTCACGACGAGGATCCGGTGAGGCGTCGCGCTGCTCCCCGCCTCGACTTCGCCGATCTGCTCGCGGTAGGCGCTGGCGAGCGCGCTCACCCCGGCCGGCCCGCTTTCGAGCGAGGCCAGAGCGGTGGCAAGGCCCTCCGCCTCGCCACCGAGTCGGCCGGCCTCGCGGTAACAGAGGTAGGCACCCTCTTCGTCGCCGGCGCCACAGAGCAGTTCACCCAGACGCAGATATGCGGATGAATCGCCGCGATCCACGCCGAGAAGCGTCTGCAGGGCCGCGGCCTCCCGCTCGATCTCGCCCGCCGCGCGGGCCGCGGCGATCTCGGCCCGCAGAGCTCCCTGCTCCGCGGCGAGGCGCGCCTCCACGCCCTGGGCTGCGCCCGCCGTCTGTCCGCCCTCGGCCGCCGCGAGCAGCAGGGCCTGGAGCCGCTCGATCGAGACCCGTCGGGAATACTCCGCGGTGACGCGACCGTGAAACGCGGCGCCCAGCTCGGCGGCCAGCGCCGGATCCCGCGCGAGGCGTAACATCGCGTCCGCCATCCCATCGATATCGTGCTCCGCCACGAGGTAGCCGTGCGCGCCATGCACCACCGCATCCGGTATGCCGGCGTGCCGGGTCGAGACCACCGGCAGACCGTGCGCACCCGCCTCGAGCACGGCGAGCGGCAGGCCTTCACTATCCCCGTTCGGGGCGATCACGCTGTGTTGCACAAAGACCCGGGCGCGGGCCATCGCGGCCGAGACCTCCGCGCGTGTCCGCACCCCGGCAAAGTCGACCGCGGCGGACAGCCCGTTGTCCGCGGCCCAGCGACGACAGGACTCCAGCAGGGGACCGTCGCCGATCATCACGAGCCGCGCCTCGGGGAGCTCGAGGTGCACGCGGGCAAAGGCTCTCAGCGTGTGGAGCGGAGCCTTCTTCTCCACGAAACGACCGACCGCGAGAAAGGCGGGCGGCGCATCGCCCGGCTGAGCGCGGGCGGGCGGATCGACGTCAACGCCGTAAGGCGCGAGGACCACCCGCTCCTCGGGCGCGCCGAGCGCTCGGAGCTGGGTGCACATCGCCCGGGAGACGCCGACCACGCAATGGGCGGTGTTGAAAAACTTCCGATACCGGGTGGACCAGCGCTCGAGCAGCTCCCGGCTGAACGCATCGACCCCGTGGAAATGAACCACGAAGGGCAGCCCCGCCGCCTCGCAGGCCTCGTGCAGAAACGAGCCCATCAGCCCCGACTCGAGCAGCGCCACGCGGGCGCCGCTGGCCCGCAGCCAGACGGCGAGGTCGCGGCCGTAGCTGCGCCAGAGCTCCGGCGTGATCTTCCCGCCCTCGGCGAGGGCCTTGGCCAAGGCGGATTCCGTGTCAGGCCGGAGCACGCTGCGCCCGCCGCGCAGGAAACGAGGGAAGGGCCAACCATAGAGTAAGGTGAGGCGGCTGGAGAGGTTCGCGACGTGGTCCTCAAGAAAAGTCTCGGAGTAGTTAAACTCGTGGGAACGCACGAGCACGAGCGGCAGATCGCAGGCGGGCAGCGCAGCGGGTGCCGGCGCAGCCGCGGGCTGGGCGGCGGCCGGCCCGGCCACGGCGACGGGAGTGGCGGCCGCGGCCGCCTGGGCGAGGCCGCTCCAGCCGGTGGCGAGGGTGTTGCCGGCGCGAGGATCGGCCGGGAGCTCGTCGCTTTTGACCAGTTGCTGGTAGAGTGGCCAGAGCTGGCGGGCCATCTGGTTTCGCGCCTCGGGACTCATCGGGGAGCGCTTCAGCCAGAGACCGATCACCTGCGCGAGGCTGGCATTCCAACCGCCGAGGGCACCGAGCTGCACGTTTTCGAAGCCGGCCTCGGCGAGGAGTTTTTCCAAGGCGAAGGGCGTGTAGCGGAAAAAGTCATACGGCGCGTCGTGCAGTGGCCAGATAAACGGCACGGTGAAGAAGAAGGTGCCGCCGGGTTTTAGCACGCGGCGGGCCTCGCGCAGGACGACGAGGGGCTCGGGACAATGCTCCAGGACCTCCGTGGCCATCGCGCAGTCGACCGATGCGTCGGGCAGCGGAATCGTTTTTCCGTCCCAGCGCAGATCGACCTGGGCGTGGTAGATCGCGGAGCCCTCCAAATCGAGGCCGATGTAGTGGGAAACCCGTGACGGCGCCGCGGTGATGAGCCCGCGGTAGGGCATGACGCCGCAGCCGATGTCGAGGAAGCGGCCGTGGAAATGCGGCAGCGCGGCCTTGACCGCCCGCAGGAGAGTGCTGCGCACGACGAAGAGGTCGGCGTTGTTGGGCTCGAGGGGCGGGTTGAGGAAGGGATGCGGGGCGGTGGACGCGGGGGCGAGGGACGGGGAGGTATTCACGGGAGCGGGAGAGGTGGTTTGGGCGGCGGGGCGGCGGCGGTCCTCACGGGCTATGCCCTTCGGGTTGGCACGGCGGGGCGGGAGCACGAGGGCCGCGGGCATCTCGACGGCCCGAGACGGATAACCTTCCGCAGTGATGAGCACGCCGAGCAGGTCGGCCCACACCTGGGCGTTGGCCTCGGTGGAGAAGCCCTGGAGGATGGTGTCGCGGGCGGCGGCGGAACAGCACGCCCAGAGCGCCGGGTCCCCCATCAAGCGCTCGGCGGCGGCGATCAAGCCCTGCTCACGGTCCTCGACCAGCAAACCGTTTTCCCCTTCGCGCACGAGCTCGCCGACGCCGCTGCGGATGCGGGAGCAGAGCGGCACGAGGCCGCAGGCCATCGCTTCCATCAAGGCGATCGGGATGCCCTCGTAGTCGCTGAGCAGGACGAGGGCCTGACTATCCAGCAGCACGCGGCGCACCTCCTCGGGGGCGAGGTTCCCATGCAGGCGGATACGGTCTCCCAGCGCGGCCTCGGCGATCAAGGCCTCGACGGCCGGCCGGGCCTTGCCATCGCCGCAAAGATGAAACTCGGCATCGGGCTGACGGCGCAAAAGGGCGATCATCCCGCGCACGGTATCGGAGACGCGTTTCTGCTCTTCGACGAGGCGGCCGACATAAACAAAGCGGAAGGGCCGACTCCGATGCTGCGCCGCCGAGTCCGGGACGGGGGCGCCGTAGGGCGCCCGCAGCACCCGGGTCGGGCCAAGATCGAGCGCCCGCAGCGCCTCCTCCTGAAATTGGGACACCGTTACCGCCGCAGAGAGATAACGGCCGCCCTGACCGCGGATAAACTCGTCGATCAAGTCGCGGTGAAAATCATCGTCGGAGTGCAAAACGCCGACTGTCGGGATGCCGGCGGCCTTAAGCAGGGATGCCGCGAAGTAGCCCTGCACGTTGAGATTGGGCACAAACACCTCGCAGGGGTGCTCCCGCACGTGTTGCACGATCAGGCGGACCATGTCCTCGGTGTGCGACCACGGCGCGGTCTCACAGCCGATGCCGGCTGCGCGCAACTGTTCGGCGATGGGGCAGGCACCCGTCCGCGTCATGAACATGAGCACCCGCGGAGCGAAGCCCCGGGCCTTCAGCGCCGGGAGCAACCGAGTCAGCCAGATGTTCGGTCCGTTGACTTGTGCGGGGCCGTGGGCGAGAAAGAGCACCCGCCGCGGGCGGGCAACCGAAGCCTTGCTCGACGTGATCGGTGTCGACGGCACCGGAATCATCTCGGCGAGGGCCTCCTTCATCTGTTCGGGCGAAAGTCGGTGGTTGCGGCCGAGAAACCAGTCCCCGCGCTCGACATCGGCCACGGCCTCGCGGGGCTCGACGTGAAAATCGCGCAGAAGTTTTCGCTCCTCCTCCCGCATCTGCGAGGAGAGAAAATTCTTCAACGAGACCGGGTCGGATTTCCACGCGGTATCGAGCATGAAGTTGGACAACTCCAGGGAGGGCCGGGCGCCATGGATGGAGACCTTCGCCCCGCACGAGAGCGCGTAGGCCACGTGGCTGCCCCAGGCGTTGGTCGTCATGGTCTCAAACTGCTCAAAGAGCATCCGCATGCGCAGCAGCGCGTTCGCATCGCTCGTGGCCGCCCCCTCCACGATCTCAAATCCGCGTTCGGTAAACTCACGGACCCAGAACCCGTTTTTCTGACAACTCGGACTGATGCAGACCACGACCCGCGCAAAGTCCTTTGCCACCTCCCGCATCTGATCCGCATACAGTTCGTAGACCGTGCGATCAGGCGCCTTCCAGCCCACCAGACTGTGCCCGGGCATGATGAGCAAGCTGCGCGGCAGGCGCGCGAGCCCGACGGGCGGCACGTAGACAAAGGGGAGCCCGACCGCGCGCGCCCGCCGAAACCCGATCCGCGCCAGACTCTCCGCCTCATCCTGCCGCGCCACCCAAACGGGCTTACCCTCGGCCTGCGGGACGCTGCACGCCAACAGGCGCGGGTTTGAGCACTCCCAGGGGGCAAAGACCCCGTGCTGCCAGACCCCCGCTATCGTGTAGGGCTCGGGCAGATACGCACCCGCATAACTCGTCGCGGCATGAAACGCACCATAGTGATCAGACCAGCCGTTCTGACGATGGGCCACCTGACGAAATGAGCGGACCGGAGGGAGGGAAAGTTCCATGGGATCAGGACGACGGGACGCGACGCGGACGCATGCCGATCTCGGTAAGCAGAATCCCGTCCAGCCTCGCCTATTATCACTGATCTACCTATTGAATAGGGCTTTAAAACTTATCTTAGATAACTCCTAGCGGACCCTTAAATCCATGCGGCAGGATTTGCCTAGCCTCTGGTCGGGAAGAAGGACGCTCGATCACGCGGAGCTGAGCTCCAGCGCGAGCCCTTTCCCGTAAAGGATGTAGGCATCGCCTTCGCTCACCGCCGGCGCGTTGACGCGGAAGGAGTCCACGAAGTCGCGTTGCGCCGCGGTCAGGGGTGGCGCGGAGGTCGACGTGCGAGGCGCAAACCACTCAAACCCGGCGCGCGGAATACCGAGCCAGCGGCAGAAGGTCTCCACCTCGGCGAGCGGCTGCTCAGCCTGAAAGTGGCGCTCGATGGCGCGCGCGTCCTCCTTGCCGATCCGGCCGAAGCGGATCTCGCGGCAGAGCGAGTCGGTGACGCGCGAGTAGCCGAGCCGCGAGTGCTTCAGCAGGTCGTGCACGGACATGTAGGTGCGATCGTCGATCCGGTCGTAGGTATCAAAGGTGCGGTGATTCCGCGCGCAGCGGGCGCCGAAGCGATCGACCATCTCTTCGGCGTAGCGGCGGGAGTCCCACGGGAGATAGTTGGCCAGATAAACACCGCGCACCTTGCCGCGCGCCAGCAGCCGGTCGCAGGGATAGACGAGGTCCGCGACGTCCCTCGGCTCCACCAGGGATTCGACGCTGACCAGCTCCTCCGGCTCGGTGCCGAGCAGGTCAAACTCGTGCCGGCTGCGGCGCGTCATCTCGATCTCCTCCGTGTAGGAGTGCGCGCCCGTCTGCTCGGTCGGCTGGTGGAGCGGCCAGACGATGAGCGGGATATGTTTCTCCACCGCGACCTGGACCGGGAGCTGGGTCTCCCCGGCGAGATAGGGCCAGCGGACGGAGTGCAGACGTGACAGGGACTCGCGGACGAGCCTCCGGTAGACGGCGGGGTTGCTGGTGTAGTGCAGCAGGTCGACGTCGAAGGTTTCACGCAGGCGATCGAGATTCATGATGCCTGCGCGGCTGTTGAACTGGGAATTGTAGGCGACCACCAGGGGGTGCAGCCCGAGCTCGTTGATGACCACGTCGAGCACCTTGAAATACTCGGGCGTGCCGCGCACCGGCACCACACAATCATAGTCGCCGTGACGTCGGCGGCCGGCCCGGGCTCGCACTGCCCCAGCCAGCAGCGCGCGCCGCCCGTTCCAGTCCAAGGTGCTCTTCTCCTCGTGCGTCCGGCAGCCCGAGCAGACGCCCTCCTCGTCGAGCACGAGCCCGAAGGGGTGGGCGCTGGTATAAAGGCAGCGACGGCACTCGAAACGGGGCGAGTTCATGAGAGTCGGACGGAGCGAAGGAGTTCACCCGAGACCGAGGCGAGCGCGGCGCGAAGGTCGGCCACGACCAGCTCTCGCTCCTGGAGACAGTTCCCGAGAGCCACCGCGGTGCCCAGCCGATGTGCGAGCGCCGCGCGTGCGCCGTCCCAATCGAGACCACCATGGACGATCACACTCGCGTTCGGCAGCCAGTCGAGATGTTCCAGCAGCGCGGCGGGGAAAGTGCCGGCCCGGCCCTGGCTGGGGACCGAGGTGACAAGAAACTCCGAGACCGGGGACTCGTGCAGCTCGCTTCGCCGCACGGAGAGCGCCTCGTAGCCTCCCGGGCGCCAGAGCCGCACCTCGCCCTCGACGAGCCATAGCGGCAGGGAGCCGATCAGCGCCTGCCTCCCGGTCACGTCGGCGATCCGCCGCACCTCGGCGGGGTCGGTGAAGAGCAGCGTCTCGAGCACGAAACGATCACAACCGAGCCCGAGGAGAGTGCCCACCTCGGCCACCGAGCGGATGCCGCCGCCATAGGCGAGCGGAGTGGCCACCTTGGCCGCGGCGATCTCGTGCAAGACGCGGGGGTCGAGGCCGGCACGCCGGGAGATATCCAGCACCACGATCTCATCCACGCTCCAACGATCCAGATTACGCAGGGCCGAGCGCAGGCGACCCGCCGGCCGCCAGCTCTCGTAACCGTAGGACTTGACCAGGGTGCCATCCCGCACCGTGAGCAGCCCGATGACGCGTTTAGTTGCCATGGAAATGCCGGAGCAGATTGCGCATCAGCAGGCGACCGGGGGCCTGGCTCTTCTCGGGGTGAAACTGGATACCGCACAGATGGTCGGTGAAAAACAGCGCCGGAATCTCCGGCTCCCCGGCCACGCAGGCGCTGGCCGGAGCGTGCGCGGCGGGGCACGCATACTGGTGGTTGAAGAAAAAACTATCCTGTGCGCGCAGACCGGTCGCGAAGCCGTGGAGCCGCCGCCGATCCCAGTCGAGCCGGCACCAGCCGGTGTTGAAGCGCACGCGCTCCGGCAGGCGCGCGACCGTGCCGGGAAGGAAGCCGAGCCCGGGCGCAGCCGACT
>JBILUB010000300.1:0-3731 GCA_044371245.1 Opitutaceae bacterium | reverse complement strand
TCGACCCCGACTTCTTCCCCCCCGTCTGGGCCCGCGCCGTTCAAGCCGCCCTCATCCAGAAACCCGACACCATCTTCGTCATCACCGCCAGCGACGGCGCCGTCCGCCGCCGCACCACCGCCGCCGAGCTCGCCCGCCGCGAAGCCGAAGTCACCCGCCGCCGCGCCGAGTTCGAACGCGAAGTCGCCGCCGAAGGACTCACCGTCGACGCCGTCGTCAAAGCCCGCGAAGACGCCATGCGCAAAGCCGGCCGCGAACTCGCCGAAGCCAACCGCCGCCTCGTCGCCGCCGGCCAGGACCCCATCGTCGTCACCTACAACGACCGCATCTTCAACCCCGAGGTCCAGGCCGCCCTCCGCCGCGCCGGCGTGCGCATCACCCTCGACACCACCGGCTGGTCCAAACGCGACGGCACCACCTTCAACATCCCCGACCTCCGCATCGTCCCCATCCAAAACGTCGAGTGGACCGAACTCCACGCCCACATGGGCCGCCTCCAACGCTACTACGTGCCCGAACGCGCCACCCTCAACATCTTCTACTTCACCGGCGCCAACGACGCCAACGAGCAACCCGCCGCCAACCTCGGCTCCGTCGCCAAACGCAACGGCGGCACCTTCCAGATCCTCACCACCCAGCGCCTCGAGGAGCTGCGCAGCCGCGACGAAGCCGCCACCCGCTAGCGCCCACCCGCCGCCGGCGGAATCGGCTTGGAAGCCCGCCCCGCCCCCCCCGAGGCTGCGCGCCGCCATGCCCGTCCCGCACTTCGACCTGCTCCAGACCGACCCCGCCACCGCCGCCCGCCGCGGCCGCCTGCGCACCCGCCACGGCACCGTCGAGACCCCCATCTTCATGCCCGTCGGCACCCAGGGCACGGTCAAAGGCGTATCCCCCGCGCAACTACGCGAACTCGGCGCCCAGATCATCCTCGGCAACACCTACCACCTCAACCTCCGCCCCACCAGCGAGCTCGTCCGGGACCTCGGGGGCCTCCACCGCTTCATGGGCTGGGATGGCCCCATCCTCACCGACAGCGGCGGCTTCCAAGTCTTCTCCCTCGCCAAGCTTCGCACCATGCACGAGGACGGCGTCGAGTTCCAGAGCCACCTCGACGGCCGCAAACTCTTCCTCGGCCCCCGCGAGGTCATGACCATCCAGGCCAACCTCGACAGCGACATCGCCATGGTCATCGACGAGTGCCCCCCCTGGCCCTGCGATCGCGAAGCCACCGCCGCCGCCTGCGCCCGCTCCCTGCGCTGGGCCGCCCGCTGCCGCGAGATCGCCACCGACAACGGCTACCTCGCCTCCGGCCACCACGTCTTCGCCATCGTCCAAGGCTCCACCTACGACGACCTCCGCCGCGAAGCCGCCGAGAGCCTCGCCGCCCTCGACTTCCCCGGCTACGCCGTGGGCGGCGTGAGCGTCGGCGAGCCCGAGCCGGAGATGCTCAAACAAGTCGGCGCCACCACCCCCTTCCTCCCCGCCGACAAACCCCGCTACACCATGGGCCTCGGCACCCCTCCCCAGATCCTCAAAATGATCGCCCTCGGAGTGGACATGTTCGACTGCGTGCTCCCCAGCCGCGTCGCGCGCAACGGTCTCGTCTTCACCCCCGACGGCCCCCTCAACCTCCGCAACGAACGCTTCCGCGCCGACCCCTCCCCCATCCACCCCGAGGTCGCAAACTACACCTCCCGCTTCTCCCGCGCCTACCTCCGCCACCTCATGGTCGCCGGCGAGATCCTCGGCTGCACTCTGCTCACGATCCACAATCTCGCTTTTTACCTCGATCTCACAGCCCAGGCCCGGACCCACCTGGAGCGCGGCGACTACGGCCCCTGGCACCGCGCCTGGATCGCCCGTTACGAAACCGGCTCCGCCCTCTGAAAAACGCCCCCGGCACCACTCCCTCCCGACCCCGCCACCTCCCGCGATCCCTCCCCCCTTCCCGCCCCGGCACCCCGCTCGAAAAAGCCCACCTCCATCCCCCGGCCCACAGACCGGACTTGTCGCGAGGCGCCCGCCTCCCTTCATCCCGACACGACCCTTCACTTCCCCACCCCCTACACACCATGCGTATACTCGTCACCGGCGGCGCCGGCTTCCTCGGCTCCCACCTCTGCGATCGCCTCCTTCGCGACGGCCACGAAGTCATCTGCCTCGACAACTTCTTCACCGGCCGGAAAGGCAACATCGCCCATCTCCACGGCCGCCCCGATTTCGAACTCGTCCGCCACGACGTCATCGACCCCTTCAAATTCGAGGTCGACCAGATCTACAACCTCGCCTGCCCCGCCTCCCCCCCGCACTACCAGTACAACGCGATCAAGACGGTCAAAACCTCCGTCATGGGCGCGATCAACTGCCTCGGCCTCGCCAAACGCACCCGCGCCCGCGTCTTCCAGGCCAGCACCTCCGAAGTCTACGGCGACCCCGCCGTCCACCCCCAACCCGAAAGCTACTGGGGCAACGTCAACCCCATCGGCATCCGCTCCTGCTACGACGAGGGCAAACGCGTCGCCGAGACCCTCTTCATGGACTACCACCGCCAAAACCAGGTGGATATCCGCATCGTCCGCATCTTTAACACCTACGGCCCCCGCATGCACCCCAACGACGGCCGCGTCGTCTCGAACTTCGTCGTGCAAGCCCTCAAAGGCCAGGACATCACCATCTACGGCGACGGCCTCCAGACCCGCTCCTTCTGCTACGTCGACGACCTCATCGAAGGCTTCGTCCGCCTCATGAATCAGAACGCCGTCACCGGCCCCATCAACATCGGCAACCCCGGCGAGTTCACCATGCTCCAACTCGCCGAACTCGCCCTCAAACTCACCGGCAGCAAATCCAAGATCGTCCACCGCCCCCTCCCCGGCGACGACCCCAAACAACGCCGCCCCGACATCACCCTCGCGAAAAAACACTTCGGCTGGGAGCCCACCATCCCCCTCGAAGAAGGCCTCAAACGTACCATCGCCTACTTCAAGACCCAGGTCTGAGCCCAAAACCGAGGTGGCTCCCCACCCGCCACCCGCCCCCTCGCCCCCTCGCCTCGGGCGAGACGAATCCCGCTTGGCACAGCTCATGCAAACGATCTGCGCATGACGCTCTTCCTGCTCTCACCGGTTTTTCGTCTCGCCCTCTTCGTCGTCCTCTTCACCGCCGCGCTCGTCTGGATGCCGAGCGGTCTCTGAGACCTCGCCCTCCCCGGGGCGCGCCCGCCCACACCCGGTCACAAGGCCCGCCAAGCCGAGCCAAACAGGGAGACCATCAGTCCCATGCGCAGCGCTCCCTCGACCGTCAGCACCACCAGCACCCAGCGCAGCGTGCAATTGGTCCGCATCACGAAACCCGAAAGCGTGACCAACAACAAACACGCCGCGTGCACCCGCGTCGCCTCGTAAGCCAGCAGCCAGATCAACCAGCCATTTTGCGCAAAGATCGCCGCGGCCCAGCACGCCGCCACCCCCTCGCTCGGCCCCGCCCGCCGCGGATCCACGCCTGATTGAATCTGCTTTACCCCCAAAAGTTTCTCCGCGCCCACGAGCTGCGAAACCTCAAACGCGAGGAAAAGCGGGGCGAGAAAAGCGGCGAGCGGCGGCTCCGACATTCCCGTTAACTGACACGACATCCGCCCGGCGGAAACTCCTAAACCTAGATCCGGCAGTAGCCCCGGCGAAAGATCGCGCAAGATGTTGAACCAGATGGCGAGCGCAGCGACCCGAAGGCGC
>JBILUB010000297.1:0-3747 GCA_044371245.1 Opitutaceae bacterium | reverse complement strand
CTGGGACCTCTGGTGGGCCGCGGTGCCCCGCATCCGGGAAGCGCTGCACGGGCAACAAAGCGCGGACTACGGCGCGGCGATCCGCGGCGAGACGGATATCGAGTGTTTCAACATCTGGGTGCGCGAGTTGCTCGCTACCGGGTGGCTGCACAACCACGCGCGGATGTGGTTCGCCTCCATCTGGATTTTCACTCTTCGCCTGCCCTGGGAGCTGGGCGCGGCCTTCTTTTTCGAGCACTTGATCGACGGAGATCCGGCCAGCAACACGCTCTCCTGGCGCTGGGTCGCCGGTCTGCACACGCCGGGAAAAACCTACCTGGCCCGGGCCGATAACATCGCACGTTACGCCCCGCATCTGCCGGCGCCGCCGCCCGGGCGTCTCGCCCAGGAGGCCTTCGCGCTTCCGGCCCCGCCCGTTCCGCGGTGCCCGCCCGCTTCGCGACCACGCTCGTGGCGCGAGGCGGGTGCACGCGCGGCGCCCGGGGGCGCTCGCCTCGGTCTTTGGCTCCATCCTGAAGACTCGAGCCCCGAGGTCGGCGAACTTGCGGACGCCCCGGTCGCCGCGATTTTCGCCGCCTGGCCCCGCGGCCTGCGGGAGCGGGCGGGCTGGGCGCCCGTGGTCGAGACCTGGACGCGGGCCGCCCTCGTCGATGGCGCCGCGCGGGCGGCCGCGCACTTCGGGCGTGTGCCTGCGGCGGAGGAGCACGCGGACTTCGTCGGGGCCCTGGCCGGCTGGGCCCGCGAGGAGCGACTTGACGGGGTGCTGGCCTACGAACCGGCGCAGGGCCCGTGGCGAACGATCGCCCGGGAGCTGGACCGGCGTCTGGAGGCGGATGGCGTCACCATCCACTGGATACGGAGGGCCTGGGACGACGAGCTTTGGCCGCATGCCTCGCGGGGCTTTTTCCCCTTCTGGACGGCGGTGAAGCGCGGTCGTGGTCTGGCTTGAGCCCCGGCGGGCCGCGGGCCCGCCGCAGGGGCGTGGCTGCCCGGGTTTACTCGCGCAGCGAGTAGCCCAGGCCGCGGTGGGTCGCGATCGGATCGGGCGCGGTCGGAGCGGCGGCGCGAAGCTTGGCCCGCAGGGTTTTCACATGGGCGTCGACCGTGCGGTCGAGGCTGGCCTCCGGTTCGTCCCAGGCGGCGGCGAGCAGCTGCTCCCGGGTAAAGACCCGACCGGGCTGGGAGATCAGGTTTTTCAGCAGGCGGTACTCGATGCGCGTGAGCTCGAGCGGGCGACCGTGGTAGGCGATACGCAGGCGGAGTTCGTCGTGGAGGAAGGGGCTGGCGGAGGGAGGGCCCGATGGGGTGTCCGCCGTGCGCGGGCGATCCGGGGAGGGCGCGGGCACGCGGCGCAGGATCACCCGGACGCGCGCGCTCAGCTCGCGGGGGCTGAAAGGCTTTACCAGGTAGTCGTCTCCGCCGATCTCCAGGCCCACGATGCGGTCGATCTCGGCCGCCCGGGAGCTGAGAAAAATGATCGGCAGGGTGTGGCCGTCGGCGCGGAGCCGGCGGCAGAGCTCGAAGCCGTTCGCGTCGGGCAGGCCGATGTCGAGCACGAGGAGCGCGAAGGGCCGGGCCCGGAGCGCGTCCAGCCCCTCGGCGGCGGTGGCGCACCAGCGGGGCGAGAAGCCGTCGGTCGCGAGGGCGTAGAGCAGGGTGTCGGCGATGGCGGGCTCGTCCTCGATAATCAGGATGGCGGGAGAGTTCATGGACGAAGACGCCGTAGGGGATAGATGGATACGTCCACGCCGGAGCAGACCATGGCGTGCGCGGCCGGTCGGTCCGGAGGGGCGAAGCCGTTGGCCGCGAAGAGCGGGGCTGCCTCCGCCTCCACCCGGGCCGGGGCCAGCCGGTAGGGCTCGTGCCAGACCCGGCCGGCGGCGAGCCCGCCGTCGGGCAGGCGGGTGAAAAGGACGTAGCGCTCCGCGAGGAAAAACTCGAGCGAGCCGGCCGCGGCGGGAGCGGGCGGAGCGTCATGGGCGGGCGCATAGCGGAAGGCGTTTTCCCCGTGGCCGGGGCTGTGGCGGCGGGAAAAGAAAAGGGCCTCCTCCGGCGCGCTGCGGGGGCGCCGGCCGCGCTGGCGGGCATCCCGGTAGGGCAGGCCGAAGAGGGTGCGGGCGATGCGGACCGCGATGCGGTTGTTGCAATCGAGGGAGTAGAACCAGACGCCGGGGGTGCCCCGCTCGTCGTGCACGTAGGTGCGGAGATTCAGTTCGAGAAACCAAGAGAGCGCGGGGAGGGGCGGCAGGAAGCGGGGGCGAACGCGATCCATCCAGAAGGGGACGACGCCGAGGTAGGCCTGGCCCTGGTGGAGATCGAGGTGCAGTCCCGGGGGGAGGCTGGCCTGCAGCTCAACCGGATCCCAGGCCCAGTGGAGAAACAGCAGGTGGCTCCAGCGCTGGCGCATCACGATCATCTGGCCGTCGGGGCGAAGGCGCTGGGCCTCGCGGAGCGCGGGATCGGGAAGGGTGGGGGTGGTGGCCATGCGGAGGGCGCGCGAGGCGCTGGTGAGGCTCAGAGCGGCGGGGCGACGGGATCGAGCTCGCGCCAGCGGCCGGGGGCGAGGTCGCCGAGGGTGAGCGTGCCGAAGGCGGAGCGATGGAGGGTGAGCACGGTGCTGCCGCAGGCGGCAAACATGCGTCGCACCTGATGGTATTTTCCCTCCACGAGCGTGAGCTCCGCCTCGCGGGGGCCGAGCAGGCGGAGCTGGGCGGGGGCGCAGGCTTCTTTCTCGCCGTCGAGCTGGAGCGTGCCGGCGGCGAAGAGGGGGATAAGCTCGGGCGAGAGGTCGCGGTCGACGGTGGCGCGGTAGATTTTGGGGACTTTGTGCTTGGGCGAGGTGAGACGGTGGACGAGTTCGGTCTGGTCGGTGAGCAGGATGAGGCCGGAGGTCTCTTTATCGAGGCGGCCGATCGAGGTGACGGCGGGGTGGCGGGCGCGCCAGCGCGGAGGGAGTAGATCGTAGATCAGGGGGCCTTCGGCGGGGTCGTGCGAGCAGGTGAGACCGAGAGGCTTATGCACGAGCAGCAGGAGTCCGTCGGGGTGGTCGAGCGCTTCACCATCCACGCGGACGGCGGCGGGGGCGGGCTTGACGCCGGGGTCGTCGGCCGGGCGACCGGCGAGGGAGACGCGGCCGGCCTTGAGCCAGGCGCGCACCTCGCGGCGCGAGCAGTAGCCGAGGTTGGCGAGGAGTTGATCGAGGCGGCGGACGGACATCGCGCGGAGAGTTTGGCGAGGGAGGGGCGGCGCACAAGGCGGGCCTTGGTCGGCGCCTTTGGCTTGCCGCGGAGGCTGGTGGGGCTCGTCATGCGCGGGTTCTTTGGAGACGGGCCTTTAGCTCAATGGTCAGAGCAGGGGACTTGAGAAATCGGGTCGGCGTCGGCGAAAGCCGGCGTCAGTCAGGTGTAACTTCGGTGAACGGTTTAATCTCCCAACGCCGAGCCAAGCGGTCTCGCCCACGGGGACGGGAACGAAGGTGTAGAGACTATAATCACCCGCCTAACGGGCCGATCGTCGGCTCCAAGGCGAAGGCATAGTCCGGACCACGAACGTGCCGCGCTTCGCGCGTGGCGCGGCGGCGAAAGTCGAAGTGGTGCGCATAATCCCTTGGTTGCGGGTTCGAATCCCGCAGGGCCCACCAAAGAAGCGAACGGAGAGTTCGTCGTGCGGGACGATCGAGGCGGGATTCGGCCGGTGGGGTCTGTTCGCGCGGGCTTAACCCACCCGGCCGAGCACGAGGGGCAGGGG
>JBILUB010000296.1:0-3753 GCA_044371245.1 Opitutaceae bacterium | reverse complement strand
CGGTCCATGCCGCCGAGGGCAACGCGGGCCGAGCGCGTAACTCCTCTGGTTTGCGCGCAGGATGGGTTTGTTTCCCGGACACGGCCTCGCTCCATAAATTGCTCGAAAGCTCTCCGAAGGTCACAAACAACTCTCTCTCCCCCTCATGCCTTCCGTCAAAAAATCCCGTGGTTCCTCCTCCTCCCCGGCCTTCGCCGCCGCCGTCGAGATCTACTCCGCGCTCGGCATCGACGTCGAAGCGGCGCTGAAGACCCTAGCCGACACCCCCATCTCGCTCCACTGCTGGCAGGGGGACGATGTCGGAGGCTTCGAGAAAGCCGATGCTTCCCTCAGTGGGGGAGGCATCCAGGCCACGGGCAACTACCCCGGCAAGGCCCGCAGCCTCGGCCAACTCCGCCAGGATCTCGAGCTGGTCTTCAAGCTCCTCCCCGGTCGCCACCGCCTGAACCTGCACGCCATCTACGCCGACTTCGCCGGACGCCCCGTCGACCGGGACGCCATCGAGCCGAAGCACTTTGCTTCCTGGGTGCAATGGGCCCGCGAGCAAAAGCTGCACGGGCTCGACTTTAATCCCTCCAACTTTTCCCACCCGAAGTCGACCGACGGCACCCTCTCCCACCCCGACAAGGCGCTGCGCGACTTCTGGATCGCCCACTGCGCCGCCTCGCGCCGCATCGGAGCCTACTTCGGAAAACAGATGGGCACACGCTCCGTCACCAATGTCTGGATACCGGACGGTTCCAAGGACACCCCCTTCGACCGCGCCGCGCCCCGGACCCGTCTCGCCGAATCGCTCGACCGCATCTTTGCCGAGAAGCTCAACCCCCGCCACCACCTCGACGCCGTCGAGTCCAAGCTGTTCGGCATCGGCGCCGAATCCTACACCGTCGGCTCCCATGAGTTCTACCTCGGCTACGCGTTGAAACGCGGGGACGTCGCCTACTGCCTCGATGCGGGGCACTTCCATCCCACCGAGTCCCTCGCCGACAAGATTTCGTCGGTGCTCCAATTCGCGCCCGCCCTGCTCCTCCATGTCAGCCGCGGCGTGCGCTGGGACTCGGACCACGTCGTGACCTGCGACGACCCCACCCGCGCGATTTTCGAGGAGTTGGTCCGCGGAGGCTTCCTCGGCCGCACCGCCATCGGGCTCGACTACTTCGACGCTTCGATCAATCGCATCGCCGCCTGGGTCATCGGCACCCGCGCGGCCCAGAAGGCGCTGCTCGCCGCCCTGCTCGAGCCCGCCGTCCTGCTCCGCAAAGCCGAAAAGTCCGGCGACCTCGCTCTCCGCCTCGCCCTGTTCGAGGAAAGTCGCGCCCTTCCGCTCGGCCCGGTCTGGGATGAGTTTTGCCGACGGCACGATCGCCCCACCGGGCTGGGCTTCATGTCCGAAATCGCCACCTACGAGAAAAAGGTCCTTTCCACCCGCTGAGGACGGCGCCCGGCGGGTTCCGCCGCACCGCACTCCCTCCGCCCCCCCGCCCGGACGCCCATCTTTAAGCGGAGGGGCATGACCTCGCGGAGAATTCGGAAAACCTCCCCACCCACCTTTCACCCTTCACCATGTATCAATACGTCAACTACACCTGGGACGACGCCAAAGCCGCCTCCCTCGATCCCGTCGGCCGCCTCGTTTACCGCTCGAACATACTGGGCTCGGACCAGCGCATCACCAACACCGGCGGTGGCAACACTTCGTCGAAGTTGAGCGCCACGGATCCGATCACCGGCCAGCCCGTCGAGGTGCTGTGGGTCAAGGGCTCCGGCGGCGACCTGCGCACCGCCGGTCGGGAGTTCTTCTCCTCGCTCTATCAGGAGAAACTTCTCGCCCTTCAAGGCGTGTACAACGCCCGCTCCGACAAGGGCCTCAAATCCCAGGCGGAGGACGACATGGTCGCCATGCAGGCCCACGCCACGTTCAACCTGAACCCGCGCGCCTCCTCGATCGACACCCCTCTGCACAGCTTCCTCCCGGGGAAGTTTGTCGATCACATGCACCCGAACGCGATCATCGCCATCGCCGCCTCGGCCAATTGCGAGCGCCTCACCCGCGAGATCTTCGATGGTCAGATGGCCTATGTCCCTTGGATGCGGCCGGGCTTTGAGCTCGGCCTCGCCATGCAGAGGATCTCCCGCGAGCAGCCCGGGGTCCGTGCCATCATGATGGGACAACACGGCTTCATCTCCTGGGCCGACGACGAAAAAGCCTGCTACACCTGGACGCTCGACTGCATCGAGAAAGCCTCCGCCTACATCGAGGCTCGCTACGCCGCCAAGGGCGGGGACGCCAAAGCCTTTGGTGGACCCAAGTATCAGACCCTCCCTGAACCGGCCCGCCGCGCCACCCTCGCCGCGATCCTTCCCTGGCTACGGGGCCAGGTCTCCCAGCAGAAGCGCTTCATCGGCACGGTTCAGGACGACGAGAAAATCCTCCGTTTCGTCAACTCGGTGGACGCACCGCGACTCGCGGCCCTCGGCACTTCCTGCCCCGACCATTTCCTGCGGACGAAAATCAAACCGCTCTACGTCGACTGGAACCCCCAAACCGAGGACAGCGCGGCTCTTCAGCAAAAGCTGGCCGCCGCCCTCGACCAGTATCGCGTCGACTACACCGCCTATTACAACGTGTGCCGTCGCGCCAACTCGCCCGCCATGCGCGACCCGAATCCCACCGTCGTACTCATCCCCGGCCTGGGCATGATCGCCTGGGGCAAGGACAAATCCGAGTCCCGCGTCACCGCCGAGTTCTACAACTGCGCCGTCGAGGTCATGCGCGGAGCCGAGGCCATCGATCGCTACATCGCCCTGCCCCAGCAGGAGGCCTTCGACATCGAGTACTGGCTGCTCGAGGAGGCGAAACTCCAGCGCATGCCCGCCGAAAAGGAGCTCGCCCGCCAAGTGATCATCGTGATCGGCGCCGGCTCCGGCATCGGCAAGGAGACGGCCCACCGCCTCGCCAAGGAGGGCGCGCATATCGTGTGCGTCGACCTTAACCAGCAGGCCGCCGCGGCCACCGCCAAGGAGCTCACCGACAAACTCGGTCTCGGCATCGGCGTCGCCGGCAGCGGCGTTTCGAACTGTGGCCCCGCACTCGGGCTAGCCGCCAACATCACCGACCGCGCCTCCATCCGCGCCATGCTCGATCAAGTCGCGCTCGCCTACGGCGGCTTCGACTCCATCTGCGTCACCGCCGGTATCTTCGTGCCCTCCGACACCAGCGGACACATCCCGGACGACAAGTGGGCCCTCACCTTCAACATCAACGTCACCGGCAGCTACTTCGTCGCGGACGAGGCCTTCAAAACCTGGAAACAACAGGGACTGCGCGGCAACCTCGTGCTCACCACCTCGGCCAACGCCGTCGTGCCCAAAAAGGGCTCCGTCGCCTACGACACCTCCAAGGCCGCGGCCAATCACTTGGTGCGCGAACTCGCCATCGAGCTCGCTCCGCTGGTGCGCGTAAATGGCGTCGCACCGGCGACTGTGGTTCAGGGTAGCGCCATGTTCCCCCGGGACCGCGTGATCGGCTCTCTCGCGAAGTACAAGATCCCCTACACCGACGACGAAGCCACCGAGAGCCTCGTCTCCAAGCTCGCCCAGTTCTACGCCGATCGCACCCTGACCAAGGCTCCGATCACTCCGGCCGACCAAGCCGAGGCCTACTTCCTCCTCGTCACGCAGCGCCTGAGCAAAACCACCGGCCAGGTGATCACGGTCGACGGTGGCCTCCACGAGGCGTTTCTTCGCTAGGGC
>JBILUB010000295.1:0-3756 GCA_044371245.1 Opitutaceae bacterium | reverse complement strand
TCGACCCGGCCCGGCTTGTCTTCATCGACGAGTCGGCGGCCAAGACGAACATGACGCGTTTGCGCGGTCGCTCGCCCAGAGGCGAACGGCTGGTCTGTCATGCGCCGCACGGGCACTGGCGCACCACCACGATGATCTCCTCGGTGAGGCTGGATGGCACGAGCGCCTGCATGACCATCGAGGGAGCGACCAACACCGAGGTGTTTCATGCCTATGTCCGCGAGGTGCTCGTGCCCTCGCTGCGCCGGGGCGACATCGTAGTGATGGACAATCTGGGCGCCCACAAAAACGAACGCACCATCGCCCTGATCGAGGCAGCCGGCGCCGAAGTCCGATTCCTGCCCGCTTACTCCCCCGACCTCAATCCCATCGAGATGATGTGGAGCAAGGTGAAGGCGCTCCTCCGCAAGGCCCAGGCCCGCAACCACCCCGATCTGCTCCTCGCCATCGCCTCCGCCCTCAAGTCCGTCACACCCCAGGACGCCCTCGGTTGGTTTGCCGCTTGCGGCTATAACTTCATTTGAAATGCTCTATATCTTCATTTGAAATACACTATGACCGCTAGAGGTCGATGTAGCCGTTGGCAAAAGATCGAGGATTGCAGGCTGAAAAAGCCGCTATCGCTGGCCTTAACCTCGTCGGTATTCTTCTGGGATTGCTCCCCGCCCTCTCAACCCGCCCTCCCTTCCCCCACTCGCCACCCTCCGCTCCACCCCACGCGTGAATCCATGGGCTCCGACCGTTTCCGAAACGCGCCTCGCCCTTCTGCTATGATCGCGCTTCATGGCTCACCGTTTGCTTTCAAAACTCAGGCTCCTCCAAACCCATCCCAGACACCGCACTCGCCCATGTCGCTCACCCGTTTCTCCGTCGCGCCCCTCCACACCCTCACCCGCCAACTCGCCGCCGTCGCCATGGGCCGCGCCGCGCCCGACCTCGTCATCACCGGCGCCCGCCTGCTCTCCACCTACACCGACCGCGTCCACCCCGACCGCGAACTCTGGGTCAAAGCCGGCCGCATCGCCTGCGCCAAACCCGCCGGCACCGCCAAAAAACACTTCGCCGCCAGCGCCACCCCGCGCGTCCCCCACTTCGACGCCGGCGGCGCCATCCTCGCCCCCGGCCTCGTCGACCCACACGTCCACATCGAGAGCTCGATGATGACCGCCTGCGCCTACGCCGAGGCCGCCCTGCTCAACGGCACCACCACCCTCTTCTGCGACTCCCACGAAATCGGCAACGTCTGCGACGCCGAAGGCATCGAGTGGATGCTCCGCGACGCCCGCCAGGCACCGCTCAACATCTTCCTCACCGTCCCCAGCACCGTCCCGGCCACCTCGCCCCGCTTCGAAACCGCCGGCGGCGACCTCACCCCGGCCAAAATCGGCGCCCTCTTTGATCGCTGGCCCGAGGCCCTCGCCCTCGGCGAGAAGATGGACTTCGTGCAAGTCGCGATGGGCGACAAACGCTCCCACGCCGTCCTCGCCGAGGCTCTCCGCCGCGGACGCCCCGTCTGCGGCCACATCTACGGCCGCGAGTTTGTCGCCGCCGGCGCCGCCTCCGGCATCACCGACACCCACGAATCCATCGACCGCGACATCGCCGACGACTTCCTCGAAAACGGCCTCTGGATCTTCCTCCGCGGCGGCAACCCCGCCACCCCCTGGCACTCCCTCCCCCTCGCCATCCAGACCGTCACCGAACTCGGCGCCTCCCCCAAGCGCGTCTGCGTCTGCACCGACGACCGCGACGCCGACGACCTCTTCCTCTTCGGCCTCGACTGGGTCGTCCGCCAGGCCCGCGACGCCGGCTTCGCGCCGACCACCGCCTGGTCCGCCGGCTCCCTGCACCCCGCCACCCGCTACGGCCTCGACGGCGAGATCGGCGGCCTCGGCCCCGGCCGCCGCGCCGACCTCGTCCTCCTCGACGACGACCTCAAGCCCCACACCACCTGGTACGGCGGCCAGCTCGTGGTGAAGAACCGCAAGATCACCCCGCTCCTCGACCAGACCCTCTCCAAACGCTACGCGTATCCGAAAAAAGCCTACGCCACGGTCAAGCTCCCCCCCGCCGCGAGGTCCGCCCCGCTCACCCCCGCGCTCCCGAAGACCGCCGTCACGGCCAACGTCATCCGCACCGCCCTGCCCGGCATCATCCTCTTCCACGAGCGCCTCCGCCTCGAGCCCGCCGCCTCCTGGGGCGAGCACTTCGCCGCCCACGGCCTCTGCTTCGTCAGCGTGCTCGAGCGCCACGGCCGCTCCGGCGCCGTCGCCCACGGCCTCTTGAAAGACTTCGGCCTCCGCGCCGGCGCCGTCGCCAGCACCGTCGGCCACGACGCGCATAACCTCATCGTCGCCGGCACCAACGAGCCCGACATGCGCCTCGCCGTCGAGACCCTCCGCGCCCTCCGCGGCGGCGTCTGCGTGGTCGACAAAGGCAAGGTCCTCGCCTCCGTCGCCCTGCCCATCGCCGGCCTGCTCAGCGACGAACGCGCGCCCCTCGTCGCCAAACAAACCACCAAGTTGAAACGCGCCTGGGAAGCGGCCGGCTGCACCCTGCCCTACATGGGCTTTAACCTCATCCCCCTCTCCGTGATCCCCGAGATCCGCATCACCGACAAAGGCCTGGTCACCGTGCCCGGCATGGCCCAGCTCCCCCTGTTCGAAACGGCGGCATGAGCCCGCCCCGCTGAGAAACGGAGAGGCGCAAAACCGCCCGGCAAAAACAAGCCGCGGCGCCCCCCCTCCGCGTCCGCCCGCGGGCCGGCCCCGACCCGGCCCGCCTACGCGTAATTTCCCAGCAAAACGGTCTGCAAAGTGGCATCCCGTAGCCTCAGCGTCCGCGCCCGCGTCACCGGACTGCCACGGTGGCACATCGCCTGCTCCCCGAGTCCGCCAAGCCAAAAACCAACTGACCCATGACCAAACGCCAACTGACCCTCCGACTCCTCGCGCTAATGGCCGCCGCCGGCGCCCCTGCCCTGCTCCGCGCCCAAGAGACTCCGCCCGCCGCGCCCGCCGCCACCGAAGAGGAGATCGTCACCCTCGACGCTCTCGATGTGAACGAAGTGCCCATCGAGCAGAACATCATGCCGACCTCGAGACCCTTTAACTCGGTGTTCGGAACGGACGACAATATCACCGACATCCCGCGCAACGTCACCATCATCTCCCGCGAGCAGCTCAGTGCTATCGCCATTCAGGACGTACGCGACTTCTCCAAGCTCACCTCCAGCTCCTACACCCGCACCAACTTCGGTGCGGTCGGCAACCCTGACATCCGCGGCTCCTCCGCCGACGTCATGCAAAACGGAATGCGCGAGCGCTACACCTCAAATGGCAACGGTTTGCCGATCGACTTCACCACCGTTGAGTCGGTCAACATCGTCAAGGGTCCCGCCACCGTCATCCAAGGCGCCTCCGCCTACGTCGGCGGTTACGTCGATCTCATCACCAAGCGCCCCACCTTCGACAAGCAGCGCGGCGCGGCTTCAGTCACCGTCGGCAGCGACGATATCCTTCGCTACAGCGTCGATTACAACGCGCCCGTCTCCGACGAATTCGCCGTCCGTGTCAGCTACTCCGGTGAAAATAGCGAGGGCTACTACCGCGACGAATACCGCAAGTCCGACTCGGTCTATGGTGCGGGCACCTGGCGTCCGAACGACAAATACGAACTCTTCGTCAACGCCTACGGCACCTACATCGAATATACCGAAAACTTCGGCATCAATCGTCCGACCCAAGACCTGATCGA
>JBILUB010000291.1:0-3771 GCA_044371245.1 Opitutaceae bacterium | reverse complement strand
AACACACCCGGGGGGGCACTCGGGGGGGGGATTTTATTTCAAGTACTCCGGGCGGGTGTGGTGCCGCTTCGCCTGTCCGCTGGCGGCCTTGATGCACATCTACGCGCGGTTTTCGCGTTTCCGGATTTTCGCCGACAAGAAGAAGTGCATCTCGTGCAACGTCTGCACGAGCGTGTGCCATCAGGGCATCGACGTGATGAGTTTCGCGAACAAGGGACTGCCGATGGAGGATCCGCAGTGTGTGCGTTGTTCCGCCTGCGTTCAGAGCTGCCCCACGGGCGTGCTGAGTTTTGGGCAACTGCTCGCGGACGGACGTCCGATTTTCGACGGGTTGCCCGCTTCTCCGGTGCAGATGAAGGAAAAAACGAACGCTCATGCCCCTGCCTGATAACTTTGCCGCCGTGCGCTCGGAGCATGCCACACGCGCCCCACTGTGGTCGCGAGTCGAGGGCGCCGCCATGTTTCGCGCGCTGATCATAGTGGGATCGGCCTGCGTGTTGTTGGCGCTGGGAGTCGTCATGCGCCCGGTCGGTGAGGAGCCGGTCGCCTGGGAATCGGTGCGCGGTGCGATCGCCCGACATTTTCCCGGAGTGGATCAGCTCGCCACGGAAGAACTGGCCGCGTGGCTGGCGGATGCCTCGCGCCCGGCCCCCGTGCTGGTTGATTCCCGGACGGCGGGCGAGTATGCGATCAGCCGCTTGCCCGGCGCGCTGCACGCGGAGAACGCGGAGGCGCTGCGCGGTCTACTCGCCGGGGTGCCGCGCGACCGCTCGGTGGTGCTGTATTGCTCGGTGGGTTGGCGCTCGAGCGCGCTCGCGGCCGAGCTCACGGCGAGGGGAGAAGGACGGGATTTTAGGAATCTCGACGGCTCGCTTTTCGAATGGGCCAACGAGGGTCGCCCGCTCGTGGACCTCGATGGGGCGCCTGTGTTTCGAGCCCACCCCTTCGACGCGCGCTGGGGCCGGCTCCTCGATACCCGGTACCATCCCGAGACCTTTGCCTGGTGATCGCCCGGGTCGCCGGGGCGGCGTGCTCGAGCGCCGGCGTGCGAGCTCGAATCGGTTAGGGTAGGGGTGCGGTCTGGGCCCAGCGAGAGAGCAAGGTCTGCCGCATGGGCTCACTTTGCAGGCGGTAGTCTTCTCTTCGCGCTTCTCCGGGAAACCATTTCCACAAAAAGGCTCCGGCCAGTTCCGGGGTCGATGATTGGGCGAGGTTTAGCGCCAGCAGGGCGCGATCGAGACAGAGTGCCTGGATGGCGCGCTCGATCGGACTGGCATCGCGGGGTCCGCTGACCCAGGGCTGGCGCGCGGCGGTGCTCGCGGCGTCGTAGCCCAACTCGAGAAAAACGATCGGGCGATTCTGCGCCCGGGAAAACCCAGCCAGCTCGGCGTGCCAGCGCCGCCACGCGGCGTCCAGCTCCTCGGCGGCGGGAGCGGCGTCGTGCTCGACGAGGGGGAAGTACGCGGACACTCCGATCGCGTCCAGGGCGTCCCAGAAGGACACCTCGCGATAGGCTGGCCAGTTCGCTCCGTAGGTGAGCGGCGCCGTGGTCTCGGCTCGCACCGCCCGGATGATCTCCCGCCACTCTGTTTCGTGCCCCGGGATCGTGCGATCGAGCTCCGACCCCACTGAAAAGCCGTCGGCATCGCGACACATCTGCGCCAGCGTCGTGATCCAAGCCTGGTAGCTGGTGAAAAAACGGGCCCACTCCGCGTCGGTCTCGAAGTGGATGTCCCCGCGCCAGGACCACCCAGCCCGCCATCCGGCCAGATGCGGCACCACCGCGATCTTCAGGCCCAGCGCCTGGGCCTCGCGAATCGGGCGGCTGAGCCACGGCGGAGTCTCGGCGCCTTCGAAACCACGGCCGAGGCTGATCTCCCCCGTCCGCTCGATCCGGCCGTAAGGATGGATCTGCACCCAGTTGGCACCGAGCGCCTTCACCTCGTGCAGGGCGGTCACCATCGCGTCAGAGCCCCACTCATGGCCCCAGGTCTGGCAGGAGATGACGACCCCGCGGATCGGCGCCCTGGTCCCGGCGCTCGAGGCGGACGCCCAGAGCGCCAGCATCGCGGACGCAAGCAGCCAGCGACCGAGAGAGTACGTTAGCCCCGAAATCCGCGATCGATCGCCGCGCCCCGGAGCCACCTCGCGAGCGCCCGACGATTTGCCCCACTCCGCGACGCGCAGGATAGGCCGGCGGGGCGGCAAGCGAACAGGGAAACGTACTCCAGCTCGGGCCATAGCGCGGCGTAAATAGTCGGGGTTCAGGTTAAAGCCAAGGTACAGCACGCGGCGGGCCGGCGCGCCGTGGGAAAGTGTTTTAACGTGAGCGCGCGATACGCGGCGCAGTCAGGACGAGGCCGATTCGATCAAAAGCTTGGCGACGGCACGCGCCTCCTGCGCACAGCTGACGCGACCTTGCATGTCGGCATGGATCGTGGCGCCGTCGATCAGCATCATGAACTGCCGCGCCACCGCCGCCGGGCGAGTGAGCCCGGCCTCCGCGCAGAGGGTCTGGATACGTTCGCCGAGCGCTTGTTTAAAGGCGATCGCGGCCTGCCGGGGCTTGTCGTCGGCGCCGCGATACTCGCCCAGGGCCTTGACGTAGGCGCAGCCCGCGAAATCCGGACTCTGGAACCAGGCTTCCAGCCAATCGAAGACGGCGAGCAGGCGCCGCCTTGGATCCCGACCGGCCTCCTCGATCACCGCTTCGAGCGAGGCCGCGAGCTCTCCGGCCTTTTTCTCCATCGCGGCGGCGATCAGGTCCTCCTTCGAGGAGAAGTGGTTGTAGAGGGTCATCTTCGCCACGCCCGCCTCGGCCAGCACCGTGTCGATGCCCACCGCGCGGTAGCCGTTGCGGCAAAACAGCTCCCAGGCGGTGTCGAGCAGGTGCTCGCGTTTCGCGGAGGCGGGCGGAGCGGCATCGGCGGAGGTCTTTTTCACCCGCCCAGACAAGGGGCCGCCCGAGGGTGAGTCGATAAAATAGACAGAACGGTATATTTTTGCTTGCATGGTATACAGACCTGTCTATTTATTTCGGCACGGTGGCACTGAAGCCGCCGCAAAAACGAAAACCATCCACACCATCGAACTATGAAAATCGCAGTCATCCTCCTCTCTGATCCCAAAAACGGCGACGAAGCCTTGGGTCGTGTTTTTAACGGACTCGCGCTGGCGGCCGAGGCGCAGGCCCGGGGCGACCAGGTCGAGATCGTGTTTCTCGGCGCCGGCGCGCGCTGGCCGGCCGAGCTGGCCAAGCTCGGCCATCCGGCGCATGGACTTTACGATTCGGTCCGCCCGGCTGTGCTCGGCGTCTCCTGCGCCTGTGCCGCGGTCTTTGGCAGCACCGCGGAGGTCCAGGCCTGCGGCGTGCCGGAGCTCAAGGATCATGCGCTGGCCGGCACTCCGGGCATGGCGGGTCTGCGTCGCTACGCGGCGGAGGGCTGGGCGACGTTTACCTTCTAAACGCAGTTTTGGTCCCCGTTCCCCCCCCCTGGCGCAGAGTTCGCCATGGGGGCGGGCGCCGGATTGATCACCATGGCCAGTCGTTATCTCGAGATCCTTGCCACGCCCGAAGTGCGGGCCGCGCAGCTTCGTTTCTACGGGCGCGAGGCCGGGCTTCCTTCGGCCGGGCCGGCTCCGGGTGTGGATCCGCTGGGGGAGGATGAGGTGAACTTCATTCGCTCGCGCGATAGTTTCTACCTCGCTTCGCACTCATCCTCTGGGTGGCCGTATGTGCAGCACCGTGGGGGCGAGGTCGGTTTTCTGAAG
>JBILUB010000289.1:0-3773 GCA_044371245.1 Opitutaceae bacterium | reverse complement strand
GGTCCCTCGCCTGGGTCGACCCGCCCGGCGACACCTTCTGGTACCACCCCCTCGAGGGCAACGAGACCCTCGCCGCCTACGATCACTCCGGCGCCCCGGCCCGCGCCGAGGCCCTGCGCCGCGCCCACGCCAGCTCGCTCCCCGCGGTCTCGGCCTCCCACCTCATCGACCCCGAGGGTCTCGGCTTCTCCATCTACGCCCCGGTCCTCACGCTCGACGGAGTGGACGGCTTTGCCTCCGCGGATTTCCCCTACCCGCGTTTTTTCGCCGAGCTCGACCGCCGCCTGCGGGTGTCCGAACGCCAGGCCTACTCCGTGCGCGTCGGCGGCACCCCGGTCTTCGACTCCCGCGGCGTGCCCAGCGCCAGCCTGCCCGATGGCGCCCTGGTGGACGATTTCCTCATCTTCGACCGGCGCGTGCGCATCGCCCTCGCCCCGGCCGGTGGCCAGGAGGCGCTCGCGCGCCGCCGCTTGCCCGAGGTCGCCCTCGTCGCCGGCCTCGGCATCACGCTGCTGCTGGGCGTCTCCGTCCACCTCGCCCGCGTCGCAAGGTCCGGCCAGCGCGAGACCGAGCGAAGCAACGCCCTGCTCCGTGCCGAGGTGGAAGAGCGCCGGCAGACCGAGGGCGCGCTCCGCGCCTCCCAACTCTCCGAACGCAAACTCGGCCTCGTCGCCTCCCGCACCGACAACATCGTGATCATCGCCCGCCCGGACGGCGGAATCGAGTGGGTCAACGAGGCCTTCACCCGCTTGCTCGGCCCCACCCTGACCGAGGTCGTGGGCCATCAGGCGCTCGACCTGCTCGCGGCCGGTGATCCCGAAGGCGCCCGGCGCCTCGCCGAAGCCGCCGCCCGCGGCGAGGCCGCCGCCTGCGACCTCAGCTCCCTGTCCCGCACCGGCCGACGCTACGATCTCTCGGTCGATTTTCAGCCCGTGCGCGCCGAAGACGGTCGGCTGGAGTACCACATCTATCTCGCCGTCGATATCAGCCCACGCGTCGTCACCGAGCGGGAACTGCGCCGGGCCAAGCAGGAGGCCGACGCCGCCTCGCGCGCCAAGAGCGACTTCCTCGCCTCCATGTCGCACGAGATTCGCACCCCGATGAACGGCGTCATCGGCATGACCAGCCTGCTCCTTCACACCAACCTCGACGACGATCAGCGGGACTCCGTCAACACCATCAGGCAGTCCGGCGAAACCCTCCTCACCATCATCAACGACATCCTCGACTTTTCCAAAATCGAGTCCGGCCACCTCGAGCTCGAGCTCGTGGCCTTCGAGCTCGCCCCCGTGGTGGAGGAGACGATCGACCTCTTCGCACCCTTGGCGGCCGGCCGCGGCCTGGATCTCGCCCATCGCATCGATCCCGCGCTGCCCGCCTGGATCGAGGGCGACCCCACCCGCCTGCGCCAGATCCTGGCCAACCTCGTGAACAACGCGGTCAAATTCACCCCGTCGGGCTCCGTCTCCATCGAACTCCTCGTCGACCCCGAGCGGGCCGACGCGCTCCTCGCCCGCGTCCGCGACACCGGCATCGGCATCCCCCGCGAACGCGCGGACCGCCTCTTCAAACCCTTCTCCCAGATCGACAGCTCCACCACGCGCAAATACGGCGGCAGCGGCCTCGGCCTCGCCATCTGCCACCGGCTCACGCAGCTGCTCGGCGGCCAGATCAAGGTCGAGAGCTCCCCCGGCGAGGGCTCGCTTTTCAGCGTCGTCCTCCCGCTGCGCCCCGCCACGCCCGCACTCCCGGCCAGCGCCCAAACGCACCCCGAGCCCCGGCCCGTCGTGCTCGTGCTCGAGTCCCACCCGCTCAACCGCCTCCGCCTCCGCGAACAGCTGGGCGCCGCGCTCGGCCCCGTGCTCGCGCCCGAGCAGATCGGCGAGCTCGCCGAGCACCTGCGGACCTCGACCCTCCGCCCCACCGCCGCCGTGATCGACACCACGCTCCTGCTCTCCCCACCCGAGCGCGCGGTCGTGCTCGCCGCGCTCCGCCCCCTGTCCCTGCCCGTGCTCTGGCTCCACCCCGCCGGACGCGCTCCCGCCCGGCCCGGCGATCTCGGTCAAGTGCACGCCACGCTCCCGCGCCCCGCACGCGGCTCGCAGATCATCGCCGCCCTTCGCCAACTCCTCGACCTCGGCGCCGGCCCCCGGCCCGTCGGCCTCGCCCCGCTCGAGATCGAGCGCATCGGCGAGACGCTCCCGCTCTCGATCCTCGTGGTGGAGGACAACCTGGTTAACCAAAAAGTCGCCCTGCGCTTCCTCGAGCGCCTCGGCTACCGGGCCGATGCCGTGGCCAACGGCGTCGAGGCCGTCCGCGCGCTCGAGGACCGGCCCTACGACCTCGTCTTCATGGATCTGCAGATGCCCGAGATGGATGGCTTCGAGGCCTCGCGCGAACTGCGCCGCCTCCTGCCCGAAGAGCGCCGCCCCGTCATCGTCGCGCTCACCGCCAACGCCCTGCAGGGCGACCGCGAAGCCTGCCTCGCCGCCGGTATGGACGATTACATCACCAAGCCGGTTAAACTGGCCGACATCGCCACCGTGATCCGGCGTCGCTTCGCCGCCTAGGATCCCGCCCGCCCGCCGCCGACCTACTCCACCACGCGCGGCACCAACACCAGGTGATCGCGCTGCGCCGGCGCGTTTCGCAAGGCCTCCTCCACCGGCAAACCCGCCCGCGGCACATCGTCCTGCAACACGTTGAAAATCGGCGTCGCGTGCGCGGTCGGCTCCACCCCCCCGACATCCACCGCCTTCAACTGCTCGACGTAGCCCAGGATGTCGCCCAGCTGGGTGGCGAACTTCGCCTTCTCCTCCGGCGTGAGCGCGAGCCGCGCGAGCGTGGCCAGGTGGTCGATGTCGATGGACGCGGGAGAGGACATGGTGTCAGGAAGGAGAGGCGCTGCAGCGCGGCCGGTCGGGTCTCAGAAATCGGCGATGCGCAACAAAAGTGGGCGTCCAAGGATGCAGTTCAGCCGGGCCAGACGCGAGACACAGAGCCGGATCGCGGCCTCGCTGCACTCGTGGGTGGTCAACAGCAAGGAGGCCGCCTCCGGACTATCACCCGGACGCTGCACCAGGCTCGCGATGCTGACTCCGGCGCGCGCCGTGCTGCTCGCGATCTTGGCCAGCACCCCGGGCTGATCCTTCACATCGAGGCGCAGGTAATGGCGGGAGCGGAGCGCCGCCGGCGGCGTCAGCGCCAGCTTCGCCGCCGGGGCCGGCGGCAGGACCGAGGCGCCGCGCACCAGCAAGGACGCCGCATCGATGATGTCGCCGATCACCGCGCTCGCCGTCGGATCCTGGCCCGCTCCGCGACCGATGTAGGTCGTCTCGCCCACCACATCGCCCGAGACCGAGATGCCATTGTAGACCTCGTTCACGTTCGCCACGACCTTCGTCAGCGGGATCAGCGCGGGGTAGACACCGACGGAGAGGGCGCGCCGCTCCAGGTCCCGCTCGATCACGGCGAGCAGCTTGATCGCGAACCCGTTCTCCCGGGCAAAAGCGAGATCGGCCTGGGTCAACCGGGTGATGCCCTCGACCACCATTTTTTTGGTCGGCACCCACATCCCGTGGGCGAGAAAAGCGAGCACCGAGGCCTTGTGCGCCGTATCCCAGCCCTCGACGTCCAGCGACTCGTCGGCCTCGGCGTAGCCCAGCTCCTTCGCCTCCTTCAGGATCACCGGGTAGGGCAGACCCTCGCGCTCCATCCGGGTCAGGATGTAATTGCAGGTGCCGTTCAGGATGCCGTAGATGCGGCGAAACTGA
>JBILUB010000290.1:0-3773 GCA_044371245.1 Opitutaceae bacterium | reverse complement strand
CCCCACGTCCGGGGTTGACCGGTGAGTTTTGGTAGGCCGGCCGGTGAAGGAGGAGCTCGAGGTGGGTGGCGGCGGCCGGAGTCTCGAGCGCGTAGGTGACGCTGCGCTCGGTGGGCGTGGCACCGACGATTTCGATCGGGAGCAAGATCTCCGCCCGGGTGCGAACCGGTTGAGCAAGGAAGGGGAGGAAGATGAGCCCGACGAACAGGCGACGGCAGGGGGAGCTCACCTCGCACAGCCTGAGGATCGTGGCGGGGGAGGGAACCCTGAACGCGGGCACGGCCCAAGTTTACCGCCCGATGATGGACTGCCCTTGCGAGGCTCGGCCGGGCTTATCCGGCGCGGGTTGATCAAGGTGCGGGAGCGAGCAGCAAGCGCAGGAAAACGGCTTGTTCGGAGGAGGTGGCGAGGGTGGTGCGCACGCGGCCGGGGGCTCGCGGATCGCTCTCTTCGTCGAGCACGAAGCGGTCGGGGGCGAGATTGGTCAGGCTCTCTGCGCCGGGAGCGGCGGTGGCGACATCGGTCCAGCTCTGCAGGTCCGCGCTGGCTTGGACGGTGAAGCGCAGGTCCGCCCGTCCGGTATCGCGGACAAACTCGAACACGAGGGCCGGCCCGGAGGCTTCGAGCGCGGGCAGGGTGAGGTTTGCCCCGAGGGCATAGGCGAGGCCGGCCGGAGTGGCGCTCGCGGGGAGGAGCGAGGTGAAGGCGGATCCGGCGGGCAGGCCCGAACGCGCGGCCCAGGTGGAGAAGCCCGAGCTCAGCGGCTCATGGTACCAGGCATCAGGGTCGCCGGGGCCCGTCAGCTCGGGGCCGAAGCCGGTCGGCGGGGGCAACGAGGCGGACTGCACCACAAATCGATCGAGAAGGAAGCGCGGCTCACGATAGGTGATTTCCAAGGCGTAGTCGCCGGGCTCGAGGTCGCGGAAATCCAGGTCGCCGACGATATTCGGCGGGCGATCCGCCGTGCCATCGAGGCCGAGGCGTTTCCATTGCCAAGGCTGGGCGGTGTTGGTGAAGAGACTGTTCCAGCGGGTCCAGCCGGTGCGCGTGCCGGCGGGATTGAGCAGGCGGAAGTAGATCGAGTCCTCCGACGCGCTGGGGCCGTTCACGCGGGCGTAAAGGGCATAGTCGTCCCTTTCGGTGAGGGTGAAGGGATAGGTGACGATGCGGGACGGCTCGGAGGAGCGGGGAAAGTTGGCGATATCCGAGAGAGTCGAGTGCAGGTGCGCCGACCCGGAGGCTGCCGCGACGCCGCCGGTGACCGTCCACACGCTCTGTCCGGCCGCGAGCAGGCCCGCCTCGGCCTCGAGCGGCGAGGAAGGCGGGTTGACGACGGGGATGTGAAGATCGTGTCCATCAAGCTCCCGGAGGTAACGCAGCAGGGCGGCACGATCCGGGGCCGAGAAGGCCGAGAGGTCGTGAGCTCGACCGGGACTGCCGGGGGCGGCGGCCGGATCGAAGCGGTCAAACACCGACTCGAGAGTCGGGGCGGAGCCGTCGTGCAGGTAGGGAGCGCTGTCGAAGAGGCCGAGCAGAGTCGGGGTGTCGATGCCGGTGAGCGGGCCGCCGAGGCGAGCGCCGGAAGCGAGGCGAAGGGTGCCGACGTCGTGAGCCTGGCCATCGGTGAATCGAGCTCCGGCATGGCAATCCGCACAGCTGGCGGCTTGAAAAACCGCCAGGCCGCGGAGCGCTTCCGGGCCGAGGCGACCGTCGGGTTCGCGCTGGGGTGAGCGCGGCAGACTCTCGCGGCCGAGGGAGCTGACGTAGGCCGCGAGGGCGTCGAGGTCGGCGGAGCGCCCGGCCTTGGGTTTGCTGCCAAGGGTCGCACGAATCTCCGGGTCGTTCCAGGCGGAGTCGGGGAGGAATCCGGTGCCGCCAAACTCGTTGCGGATGTCGTTTTCGAAATCCTGCACCTCGTCAAAGTTGGCGGACCAGTGGAGGCGGCCGTGAGCCAGGCCGGCGCGGCCGCGGAGATCGATGGTGTTGCGCAGACCTTCGCCGCGGTCGGTGAAATCCCAGGTGCGTCCGTCGTGTCCGCCATCGAGGTGGCAGACGGCGCAGCTCAGGTAGCTGTCGAGCGACATGCGGGAGGGGTTTAGATCGGAGTCGTCGACATCCTTGGCGCTGTAGAAGATTCGTTTCCCGCGAAGCTCGGCCGGGCTGAGGGGCTCGGAGCTGGTGGCGGGCAGGGTGATCGGACGTGGCAGGGAGGGATTGCCAAACTCGAGGAAGCCGCCGAGGTCGAGGACGGTGACGCTGCGACCGGTGAAGTTGGAGACCCAGAGGCGGCGGCGGGCCGGATCGAGGGCGAGGCCGTGGGGGGCGAGCCCGGTGGCGAAGCGGGTGACATGGGCCCGGGTGAAGAGATCGACGACCTCGATCTCGTTATTGCCCTGGGAAGCGGCGAAGAGGTAGTCGCCGAGGGGGGAAAAGGCGAGGGCCGAGGGCGGGGCGCTGTTGTCCAGATCCAGGGTCTCGGCGGGCAGGGGCAGGGGCGGGAGCTCGCCGAGGGCGGGGGTGAAGGGCGCGAGGATGGAGCGGACGCTGGTCTCGAAGGTGAGGGGGAGGCCGTCGCGCGCGGTACCGCGCAGAATGTTGTCTTTTTTGGCGGCGATCCAGACGCGCTCTCCGCGCGGCTCGGGCAGGAGGGCGACGAGGTAGTTGGGCAGGCCGCGGCCGTTGGCTCCGTTTTCAAAGGCCGCGTCTTCAAAAACCGGATACGTGGCGGTGCCGGTCCGCGCGAAGGGCGAGGTGGTGAAGGCGCTCAGCTCCGCGCCGCTGTCCGGCGAGATGAAGCGAGCGGTGTGCAGGGTGGCGCCATCGGGGGAGAGCGCGAGAGCCCGCGGGTCGTGACCGGCCGGCGCCCGCCCGGTCACGGAGCGGGACCGGGGATCAAAGCGGAGGACCTCCCCGGAACCGGAGAGGGTGACGTAGCCGGTGGTGCCGGCATGGTCAAAAAGCAGACCATGCGGGGCCGATCCGTAGGGCAGGAGCAGGGAGTCGAGCAGCAGGCCGTCGGGCAGGCGCACCCGGTCGAGCCGGTCGTCCTCGCGGCAGGCGACCCACGCGTGGCCATCGGCGTCGACCGCGACGCTCTCCGGGCGGCGGCCGACGGCGGTCTCGAAGCGGCGCGCGGGGGAGGCGGCGGAAAAGGCGGAGAGGGTGCCGTGGTCGGGATTGACCCCGAGGACGAGGTCCGAGACGGGATCGTACACGATGACCGAGGAGCCGAGGCCGCGGCTGGCGGGAGACGGAGGCGACACGGTGACGGTGAAGGCTCGGGTGGAAACGGCGCCAGAGGGGTCCCGGAGCTGGACGCTGCCGCGATGATGGCCGAGCGTGGTGTAGGTGTGGCTCGGGGTGAGTTCGGAGATCCACTCGGTGGGCGGGGTGCCGTCACCGAAATCCCAGCGGGCCTCGATGGGGTCTCCATCGGGGTCCGTCGCGGTGACGGAAAGCGTCACTGGTTCGCCGGGCGAGGCGGGGTAGGCGGAGACGGAGAAATTGTCGAAACGCGGCGCACGATTACCCAGTTCGAGCGCATTGCCGGTGGAGAAGCGGAAGAGGAATTCGGTGGCGATGGCGTTGCCGGCGAGGTCACGGATGCCGCCCGCGGGCAGCACGACCTCGTAGACGGTGTCGGGCAGCAGGGGCTGCGTGGGGTGAAAGGTGACGACGTCGGAATCGGATAGGGAGACGGTGCCGGCGAGGGGTGTGCCGCCGAGCGGGCGGAGCTGCACGGTCTGGTCGTTGAGATGGAGCGCGTCCAGGGA
>JBILUB010000287.1:0-3776 GCA_044371245.1 Opitutaceae bacterium | reverse complement strand
CACGCCATGGGCTGCACCCTCGCCGAGATGCCCACCACCCTCGTCGCCGCGAAACAGGCCAAGAAACTCGGCCTCCACGTCTGCATGGGCGCGCCCAACTACCTGCGCGGCGGTTCCCACTGCGGCAACCTGAGCGCGGTCGAGGCGCTCGAGGCCGGCCTCGTGGACGCCTTCTGCAGCGATTACCATTTCCCGTCCCTGCTGGGCGCCGTCGCGCTCCTCCTGCAGCGCGGCACGCCTCCCGCCGACGCTGTGCGCCTGGTCACGCTAAACCCCGCCAAGATTCTCAATCATGACGCCGAGTTGGGCAGCATCGAGGTCGGCAAAAAAGCCGACCTCGTAGCCTTCCACCTGCGCGGCGAGTATCCCCTCGTCACCACCGCCTGGGTGGACGGCCGCCAAAAACTCCGCCTCGGCGCGCCCGCCCCCGTCGCCGCCGCCGCCTGAACCCCCGTCTCCGCTCTCCGTCGATCCGCGAAGCCCACCCATCCCGCGCCTTCCCCGCGAACACCAAGCCGCGCTCAGCGCGCCTCCACCGTCGCCACCGGCCCGTATCGTCGCTGCATCTCCCTCAGCCCGTCGTACAACGAGTCGTCGCACGCCACATACACGAGCGCCTCATCTTGATACTGCGCCATCACCACACGATTCGCCGCCGGGTCCACCCGGGGCAGCTCCAGCAGCGCTTCTCGCAAACTTCGCTTAAAACCCTCCGGCAGCGCCGAACGCACCGCAATCGGGCCGTTGGGCAACGCGTCCGATACCCACAGCGTGACCAGCGTCTCGCGCTCCACCCGCCCGCTCGCCAACAGCCGGCCGAGCGTCGTCGTGCTCACCCCCGCCACGTCGGCCAGGCCAAACTCCACGTTCATCACCGACACGTTGTGGCTGAGCGTGAACTCGGTGCGGGCGAAATCCTTCTCCGCGTCCAGCCCCAGTCCCGCCAGCCGCGCCCGGGGCACCAGATGTCCCGAGTTCGACGCGGGATCGGTGAAGTTAAACCGCAGATGCGCCGCTCGCTCCGCGAGATCCTCCAGCCGCTCCAAGCCCGTGCGCCGGTGCGTCACGATCGCGCTTTGGTAGGTCCGTGGCCCGCCCTGGCTGCTCCCCGTCACCACCAGCGGCTCCGCCACCCCGCCCTCCGCCGCCAGCACATACGCGAAGGGCGTCAGACTCACCAAATCCACCGCACCCGATGTCAGCGCGTCCACCGCCGGCCCGTAACTCGCCGTCTGCACCAGCTCCACCGGCACGCCCAGCCGCTTTTCCAAATAAACCCCGAGCGTGCGCATCGCCCTTTCCCGACCCACCACCGCCTCCTCCGAGGGCGCGTAGCCCACGCGCAACACTTTCGGCGCCCCGTCCGCCGGCTCCTTCCGCTCCGCCGCCGCCGGCCGCGCGCACCCGCCCGCCGCCACCAGCGCCCACCCCGCCAGCCCGAGCAGCAGGCGCTGTTTGATCGTTTCGCGGAGAGTCATGGTGGCCAAAAACTCTTTCACCTCGCGCTCGAAAACCACAGCGCGCAACTCCGCCGACCGAACGTCACCGCGTTGTCCCATTCGTGAGCATTTTCACACCCGCGGCGCCTCACGCCGCGCGCACCGGCTCCAGCCCGTCCAGCGCCTCCACCAGCTCGTCCAGCCGGCGCAAGCGCAGATCCGACCAGCTTATTCCCTGCGAAAAATCGCCGCCCACCCACACGGTGTGCAGACCCTCCGCGCGCGCCACTTCGAGCACCCGCGCGCGCGTCGCCGCCACGCACGCCACCTCGCGCGCCACCAGCCCGAGACAATCCAGCGCGCGGGCAAACACCTGAGCCTCCACCCGGGCCGTTCCCTGCGCCTCGCTCACCAGCAAGGTGTCGAACCTCTCCGCCCAGCCCGCCAGCTCCAGCCGCGCCGCGTGCTCGCGCACGCCGCCTTCCGCGACCAACCCGAGCTGATACCCGCGCCGGCCCAGCCGATCCAGCACCAGCCCCGCCCCGTCGAGCGCCCGCGCCATCCGCGCCCACCCTTCCGCATGCTCGCGCTCCAGCACGCCCCGCGCCCGCGCGGGCAGGCCAAACTCGGCGACGAATCGTCCGTAGATCTCCCCCGAGGAGCCGCACTCCGCCTGCAGCGCCAGCAGCCTGCGCGCCATCGCGTCCTCGTCCTGCCTCCCGCGTCCGGCTGCGTCCACCCAGCGCCGAGCCAGGGCTCCAAAATACCGGACCGCGCCATAGCCAGGTTCGAAGAGCGTGCCTTCGGGCTCGAACAACACCGCGCGGATCATCGCCGCGCCTCCGCCTGGTCCAGCACCGCCGGCAAGGGCTCGCGCCCGTACTTCGCCACAAAGGCGTCCAGATCCAGCAACTCGTGAAATCGCTCCACCAGCGTCGCCCGATCCCAGTCCCACCACGCGCTGGCCAGCAGTTGTTCCACCACCCCGGGAGGGAACCGATACTTGATCACCCGCGCCGGCACGCCCACCGCCACCGCGTACGGCGGGATGTCCTTCGTCACCACCGCGCCCGAGCCGATAACCGCCCCGGTGCCGATTCTCTTGCCCGCGATCACCGTCACGCCGTGACCGATCCACACATCGTGCCCGATCTCGCACCGGTGGTCCTTCCTCCATTGGAAAAAATCCTCATCCTCCACCTCGCCAAACCCGTACTGGATTCTGCGATACGTGCTGTGATGCTGCGTCACCCGCCAGGTGGGGTGATTGCCGGGGTTGATGCGCGTCTGCGCCGCGATCGAGGTGAACTTGCCCACGTCCGTCCACACCATGCCCACATGCCCGGCGAGGTAGCTGTAATCGCCGAGCGTCGACTCCGAGAGCGAGCAGTGCGGCCCCACGTCGGTCCAGCCGCCGAGTTCGCACTTTCGCACCGTCGCGGTGGCGTGGATATGCGGCTTTTCGCTCAGCAGTTTGCGGGAGCGCGCACCGGGCGCCGGTTCAGGAAACGCTTCGATGAAGGGCATGGTTCGGGTGGGGTCAAAGGGTGCAGAACGGCAGTCCGGGCAGGGCCAAAAACCTCGCCAGATTTTCATAAGCGCGCAGCTCTGCGCGCGGCATCGCGAAGCGCAGCCCGCCCCACGCCAGCCCGCGATTGATCTCGCCCACCACCGCCACGAGGCGCGCCCGCTCCGCGTCGTCCGGTGTCCGCTCCAGGTAGGCGAGGGTCACGTGCCCGATAAAGGGCCGCGTGCGCCGAATACCCAGCGAGGCGATTTCAGCGTGCCCGTAAAACCCTTCGCGAAACCCGATCACCCGCTCGAAATCCACCTCGCGGTCAAACACCCCCAAGGCCCCCACCGCTCCGCCAAACAAGGCCAGACCCACCAGCCGCATCGCCGGCGCCTCCCCCGGCGCCGCGTCCGCCCGGTCCAACTCGCCGAGCACCCGCGCCACCCGCCCCGGGTAGGTCACCTCCAGCCCGCGCTCCACCACCAGGCGCTCATGGTTCTCCTCCGAAAGTGTGTTCGCGATCGTCTGATGAAAACTCTCCGTCGGCAGCGGCGACAACGCATCGGGCCGCCCAAAGCCCAGAATCAAGTCGTCGCGCGCCACCGCCAGGGTCCGGATCGCCTCCGTGTTTGCCTCCGCGGCGTCCATCATCGCCAGCACCGCGTGCCCGACATACCGGCCGGGCGTCCAGCCCTGCCCCGTCCAGTGAAACCGGCCCGAGGCCCTCAGTTTCGCCGCACGCTCCGCCAGCCCGGCCGGGCTGATTTCATGGAGCTGGCGCTCTTGGTAGGCCTCAAAACCCAGTTCCTGCGGCGCGGTGGTCG
>JBILUB010000288.1:0-3776 GCA_044371245.1 Opitutaceae bacterium | reverse complement strand
ACGCCGGCCCCGCGCAGGAGCACGCGCCAGGCGGCGATGGTGCGGGCGGGGGGCAGGTCGTGGTGGCTCATCTCGGCGGCACGCAAGCGTTTCGCGTGCCGCGTGCAAGCGGGCGGTTATTTTTTTGCCGGGGGGCCGCGCTCGGGGCGGCGGCCCGGGGGATGTTTTAGAGGATCAACATCGCGTCGCCGTAGCTGAAAAACCGATACTCGCGGGAGATCGCTTCGGCATAGATCTCCTTTAGCCAGGGTATGCCCGCGTCCGAGCCGGGCGCGAGGAAGGCGCTGACGAGGCAGAGGAGGGTGGAGCGGGGTTGGTGAAAGTTGGTGATGAGCGCGTCGACGGCGGCGAAGCGGGTGGGAGGGTAGAGGTAGATGGCGGCTTCATCGAGCACGGGGCGGAGCTGCTCCGGGCGGGGGAGGCCGGGGGCGTGTTTGCGGTAAAAATCCTCGAGGGTGCGCACGCTGGTGGTGCCGACGGCGATGCGGCGGGTGCCGGGTGCGGGGGCGAGGGCGGCGAGCTGGGTGGCCGGGGGCACTTCGTAGATCTCGCGATGGATGGCGTGTGCCTCGATGGTGTCGGTGGCGATGGGTTTAAAAGTGCCGAGGCCGACGTGGAGGGTGAGATCGGCGCTGCGCACGCCGGCGGCGGCGAGGCGGGCGAGCAGTTCGGGGGTGAAGTGGAGGCCGGCGGTGGGCGCGGCGGCGGCGACCTGGCGTCCGCGCTCGGCGTAGACGGTCTGGTAGCGCTCGAGATCGAGCGCGCGTTCGGCGGGGCTGTGCTGGCGCTCGATGTAGGGGGGCAGGGGCACTTGGCCGAGGGCGTTGGCCACGGCGACGATGTTGGGCGAGGCGGGACCGTGGGCGCCGGGGACGCTCTGGCAGTCGAAGGTGACGCGGGCGGCGCCTTCGGGGTCTTTTTCCCGAACCGTGCCGGTGAAGGCGCCGGGTACGCCGAAGCTCGCCCCGGGGGGTAGTTTTTTGCCGGGCCGGAGCAGGCACCACCAGTCGTTCGCATCGCCCGAGGCGGCGGGGCGGAGGAGGAGGCACTCGACGGCGCCGCCACTGGGGCGGTGGGCGAGGAGGCGGGCGGGAAGCACGGCGGCGTTGTTGCGAAAGAGGGTGTCGCCGGGGCGCAGGTAGTCGCCGAGATCGGCGAAGATCCGGTGCTCCAGCCGGCGGGTGTCGCGGTGCACGACGAGGAGGCGCGAGGCGTCGCGGCGGGCGGCGGGGGTCTGCGCGATGAGCCGTGGGGGCAGGTCGTAGTCGAAGAGGTCGGTGGCGAGGGGCGGCATCGGCGGGCGATGGGAGCGGCGAGATGAAGCGCGGCGGGGGGATGCTGGCGAGCCGCTTCGGGAGCCGGGCGGCGGGTCGAGGACTGCGCCTAGTGAAAGTCGTGGGATGCCTGCGCGGGGATCTCGTCGAGGCGGAGCGCCTCGAGTCGTTCGGCCTTGAGGTGGACCACGCCGGAGCGGTTTTGCAGGCGGCCGCTGATGCGGAGCGCGGGCTCCTGGCTGATCACCAGGCGGTATCGTTCGAAGAGTGCGGAGCTGACGATGGCGTTGGCCACGCCGGTCTCGTCTTCGAGGGAGATGAAGACGGTGCCCTTGGCCGTGCCGGGTCGCTGGCGGCAGATGACGCTGCCGCCGATCACGACGGCTTGGCCGTCGTGGCCGAGCATGAGGTCGCAGGCGCGCCAGAGGTCGGGCAGGCGTGCGCGCACGAGGTTCATGGGGTGGGCGCCGGTGGTGAGGCCGAGGCCGGTGAAGTCGGCCAGGACGCGTTCGTGGGGGGCCATCGGTCGAAGCGGGGTCGGGGTGGCGCCGTCTTCCAGCGCATCGGCGGCGTGGTGAAAGAGGGTGTCTTCGCCGGACCAGGCGGCCTCGACGCGCCAGAGGGCCGCGCGGCGGTGCCCGGCGAGGGCGTTGAGCGCGCCGACCGCGGCCAGCGCGCGGCGTTCGCCGGCCGGGAGGGGCACGCGGCGCAGGAGATCCTCAAGGCTGGCGAAGGGGGTCTCGCGGCGGCGGCGCAGCAGCTCGAGCGCGTGCTGTCTGGCCAGGCCTTTGACGTAGCGGAGACCGATGCGGATGGCGTCGGGGTCCTCGACGGTGCAATCCCAGTCCGAGTGGAGGGCGCAGACGGGCCGGACGCTCAGGGCGTGGCGGCGGGCGTCCTGCACGAGGGTGGCGGGGGAGTAGAAGCCCATGGGCTGGTTGTTCAGGAGGGCGGCGTAAAACTCGGCCGGCCGGCGCCGCTTCAACCAGGCGCTGGCGTAGGCGAGCTTGGCGAAGGAGACGGCGTGGCTCTCGGGAAAGCCGTAGAGGGCGAAGGAGGTGCAGGCGGCGCAGATGGTCTCGACCACGGTCTCGGAGTGGCCGCGGGAGCGGAGGGCCGCGCGGAGTTTGGTGGTGGCCCGGCGCAGCCGGAGGTCGTCGCGGTGAAAGCCGAGCGCGCGGCGGAGCTCCTCGGCCTCGGCGCCGCTGAAGCCGCCGAGCCGCATGGCCAGGCCGAGCATCTGCTCCTGGAAGAGGATGACGCCGAAGGTGCGTCCGAGGATGGGCCGGGCGAGGGCGTCGACCTCGGGGGCGATGCAGGTGTAGGGACGATCTGGATACAGGCGGCGTTCGATCAGGGGGGCGACGAGACCGCCGGTGATGGGCCCGGGGCGAATGATGGCGACGGCGATGGCGATGTCGTAGAAGCAGCGGGGCTGGAGGCGGGGGAGCGTCGCCATCTGGGCGCGCGATTCGATCTGGAAGACGCCGAGGGTGTCGGCCTCCCGGATCATGCGGAAAACTTCCTCGTCGTCGGTCGGCACGGAGTGCAGCTCGAAGGGTCGGCCGGAGTCGCGGCAGAGGCGCTGGCAGTCCTGGAGGACGGCCATCATGCCCAGGCCGAGGAAATCGATTTTGATCAGGCCGAGGTCTTCGCAGTCGTCCTTGTCCCACTGCACGATGGTGCGCGCCGCCATGGAGGCGTTTTCGATCGGCACGAGGGTGTCGAGCCGGCCGGGGCAGAGGATCATGCCGCCGGAGTGCTGGCCGAGGTGTCGGGGCAGGCCCTGGATCTTGCGGCAGAGGGCGAGCATGGCGGGCAGGCGGGGGTGGGCGGCGGGGAGGCCGGCGGCGGCGAGCTGGCGCTCGAGGCCCATGGTCTGGGGGAAGTCGCCGCCGGCGTGGAGCGAGGAGAAGCGCTCGGCGATGTCCCCGGGCAGGCCGAGGACTTTGCCGATCTCGCGCGCGGCGCCGCGGCCGCGGTAGGTGATGACGTTGGCCACGAGGGCGGCGCCGCGGCGGCCGTGGCGTGCGTAGACGCCCTGGATGACGGATTCGCGCAGGGGGCCGGAGGGCAGGTCGAGGTCGATGTCGGGCCAGGAGGGTCGGCCGTCGGCCCCGACCCGGCCTTCGCTGAGGAAGCGTTCAAAGAGCAGGCGGCCGGCGATGGGGTCGACGGAGGTGATGCCGAGCGCGAAGCAGACGGCGCTGTTGGCGGCGGAGCCGCGACCTTGCACGAGGATGCCGTCCTCGCGGCAGCGGCGGCAGACGTCCCAGACGATGAGGAAGTAGCCGGGGAAGCCGAGCTTGGCGATGAGGGCGAGCTCCTTCTCGAGTTGGCGGCGGACTTCGGGGGTGAGGGCGGGGAAGCGTTCGCGTGCGCCTTCGTAGGTGCGGGCGCGCAGGAAGCCTTCCATGGTCTCGCCCGGGGGGACGGGGAAGGCGGGAAAGTCGTAGCCGAGGTTCTGGAGGGTAAAATCGATCTCTTCGGCGAGGAGCACGG
>JBILUB010000372.1:0-3164 GCA_044371245.1 Opitutaceae bacterium | reverse complement strand
GTCGACGTGTTGGTCGGCTTGCCGGTGGTCAGCGGGTTGTGGACGGTGAAGGTCTGGGAGGAGACGACCGAGGAGGTGCCGCGGGTGACGGTGACGACGACGTTGTAGTGGCCCGGGGCGGAGTAGGTCTTGGAGACGGTGGTGGCGGTGTTGGTGTCGGACGTGGTGCCGTCGCCGAAGTCCCAGAGGACGTCGACGGTGCCGGTGCCGCCGGCGGTGGTGACCGAGAAGGTGGTGGCGGTGCCGGCGGGGACGGGGGCCTCGTAGTCGAGGGTGGCGGTGAGCGGGTTGGTGCCGCCGGTGACGGTGGAGCCGGTGCTGAAGAGGGAGGTGAAGGCGGTGCCGTGGGTGTTGCCGACGAGGTCTTTGAGGCCGTCGGCTTTGACGAAGACCTCGTAGGTGGTGTTGGCCTCGAGGGGGGAGTCGGGGGTGAAGTTGATGATGCCGAGGGCGTGGGAGTAGCGGCCGGCGAGGGCGGTGGTGGTGCCCTGCTTGCGGATGGTGAAGTTGGTGGAGTTGACGGTGCGGCCGTCGATCTGGTCGGAGAGCTGGATGCCGATGGGGGTGGTGGTGGCGTTGCTGGTGGAGTTGTTGCGCGGGGAGACGGCGACGACGGCGGGGCCGTTGGTGTCGGGCGCGGTCTGGTGAACGACGAGGGCGGAGCCGGAGCCGTGGTCGTTGGAGGTGAAGATCAGGTTGCCGATGGGCACGGAGAAATCCCAGTCGGCGCTGCTGAAGAGAGTGTGTTGCTGCTCCTGGCCGGGCGGCTTGTTCGGGGTGATGACGGTGTAGTCGTTGTAGGGCGGATTGCCGGAGATGTTGACCTTAATGACGGCAGAGCCTGCGCCGTAGTGGAGCACGCCGTCCTGAACGAAGCCGTAGCCGCCGTTGTAGCCGGTGACGGTGGTGTCGGCGAGTTTGGTGAAGTCGTTGGGGTTAGAGATATTGTAGGCGGTGAGGACGGACTGGCCGAAACCGAAGGCCTTGTCGCCGTAGCGCTGGACGCTGTAACCGGGCTTGGTGCTGTCCTGGTCCTTGAGGACGGGGTTGAGCGGGTCGCTGATGTCGATGACGGTGAAATTGTTGCGGCCCTGGGTGATGCTGTTGCCGAGGCCGATGAGCATGTGCATGCCGTTGTCGGAGCCGCCGACTTGGCTGTTGGGAACGAGGTTGGTCTTGCCGGAACCGCGGTCAGCGAGGACGGGGGCGTTGAGGTTGGCGGTGTCGATGATGTGGAGGCCTTTGCCCACCGTGGCGGCGTAGATGTAGCGGCCGACCCAGGTGAGGGACCAGACGGCGCCGTCGTAGTCGCCGCCGAAGATGTTGGGGAGCCTGACGAAGCCGATTTTCTCGGGGCCGAACCAAGCGTTAAAGGCGGAGCCGGAGGGCTTGTCGACGTTGGTGAGTTTCCAGATCTGCACGCCGTTCTCGGCCGGGTTACCCTCGGAGGAGGCCACGGCCATGTAGTCGCCGGAGAAGGCGACGGAGTGAGCCTCGCGGAAGTTACCGGCGAAGTGGCCGGCGGCGACGGTGTAGTTGGGGTTGTTCTTGGTGGTGAAGACGCAGACCGGGCTGGAGGGGTTGGAGATGTCGAAGAGGGAGAGGGAGCCGGAACCCTCGCCGCCGCCGCCGTCCTTGGCGCCGATGACCACGAGGTAGCCGCGGTGCATGGTGACGAAGCCTTGGCCCTCCGGGGCGCCGTTGGCGGCGGTGAAGGACGAGAGGGATTTGTGCAGCTGGGCTGCGGTGTAGGTCAGGTTGGGCGCGCCGGGGCCGTCGGCCAAGGCCGGCAGGGCGGGCACGAGAGAGGCCGCGAGAGCGAGTGAGATCCGCGAAAGAGCGGCACGAACGGAGGAGGAGCGCATGGGGGTCGAAAGGGGAACTAAAGTAGGCTTTTTATGTCGGCAAAAAGTTTGCAATACAATGAGGATGTGGGGGATAAACACCTATTTGACAGGGAGGGCTTACGTAAGAGTAAACATTTATCCCCGCCTGTTTTTTGGGAAACTAAGCGGCGGTGAGCCGGGCTCGAGAAGCGTGGAGGCCCGGGGCGGTGCGTGGTGTCAGATGCCGCCGAGGGTGGAGAGGTTATAGCCGACGCCAGTTTGCTGGCGGTTGCGCCGGTAGAAGCGGTGGGCGTAGCGGGCGAGTGCGGCCGGGCTGTCGTGGGGAGTGGGCTCGTCGGGGGCGAGGTCGGAGCCGGTGCGGCAGCCGAGGATGCGTACGCGGCCGTCCGGGGTGAAGGCGACGAGCTGTTCGCCGGGGTGGGTGGGGACGAGTTTGGAGGCGTGAACGACGCGGGCGCCGGCGGGCAGGGTGCCGAGAACACGGCCGGCGAGGTCGACCACGTTTTCCGGGCCTTGGGCGTTGTTGGCTTTGGAGAATTCGTGGAAACCGTCGCCGTCGAGGTCGACCGGGAGGCGTTCGAAGGCGGAGAAAGCGGGGGCGGGGGTGAAACGGCGGCCGTCGAGCGGGTGCCAGAAAAACTCTTCGCAGGCGCTGCGGCGGAAGCCCTCGGGGCCGGCGGTCTTGCCTCCGAGGCGCAGGGCGTAGGCGAGGGGGCTGCGATCGGGTGCGGTGCGGGCGATCCAGCCCATGTCCATGTGGCCTTCCTCGAGGTCGCACCAGAGGCGGCGGCCGCTGGGGCCGAAGGCGACGACGCGGGGTGGCGCGGGGTCGGCGTAGGGGGTCTCGCGAGCGGTGAAGAGGTTCCAGGTGCGGGAGGTCTCGTCCCAAAAAGGGGCGACGACGTCGGAGTGACCGTTCCAGACGTGTTCGTCGGCGATGAGCAGCGGGGTGCCGTCGCGCAGGCGGAGGCAGCGTTCGCCGATGAAGAGCTCGTCGTCGCCGTCCTGGTCGTAGTCGACCACGGGCGAGTTATGGGAGGCGCGGGCGCCGGAGCCGTTTTTAGGGGTGTGGGTTTCCCAGCGCAGGGAGCCGTCGGGGCGGAGGCCTTGGAATTGGATTTTTGAATACGTGCCCTGGACGCAGGCGAGCACCGGCTCGCCGCCGGCGTGGCCCCCGGCGAGGAAGTGGCGGTAGCGCTGGCTGGCGGTGTAGTCGTCGTAGTCGAGGCCGGGCCAGGGCAGCCGGGCGGTGGTGGCACCGGTGAGCGGGTCGAGGCGTTCGAGACCGTACTTTTTGATGTCGAGGGGGTGCTTGGG
>JBILUB010000286.1:0-3782 GCA_044371245.1 Opitutaceae bacterium | reverse complement strand
CGATGGCGACGATGCCGGAGCAGATGTTGCCGATGAGTGCGGGGATGGTGAAGGGCGAGACTTTGCGCGGGCCCTGCTCGTGGAGCTTCCGGCACTGATTTTCGTAGGTGAACATGCCGCCGATGCCCGAGCCCACGACCACGCCGACGCGATCGGGATCCTCCGTCGCCATGTCGAGGCCGGAATCGGCCCAGGCCTGTTTGGCGGCGCAAAAGCCGAAGTGGGTGTAGCGGTCGTTCCGACGCGCTTCCTTCGGATCCATGTACTGCTCCACGTTCCAGTCTTTAACCTCGGCGCCAATCTGGGTGGAGAAGGGGGCGGGATCAAACTGGGTGACGCGGTCGATGCCGTTTTTGCCCGCCACGAGGCTGGCCCAGAAGCTCTCGGCGTCATGGCCGAGGCCGTGAATGACGCCGAGGCCGGTGACGACGACACGTTGGGACTCTGGGAGGTGCGACATGGCTTAAAGGCGAGCGAGTGAAGGGACGCGCGGGCGCAGGGCAAGGGTTTGGAGTGCGAGGGCAGTCAGGTCCGGAGCGTCGAGACCGGCGGGGTGGAAAAACAAAAAGGCCCGCTCCGGCGAGGGAGCGGGCGCGAAACCGGAGGGAGGCGGGCGGGTGCTCAGGCGACGCCGGCCTTGGACTTGATGTAGTCGACCACCTGGCCGACGGTCTTCAGCTTCTCGGCGTCGGCTTCGGGGATCTCTCCCTTGATCTCATCCTTAAACTCCTCCTCGAAGGCCATGATCAACTCGACGGTATCGAGGGAATCGGCGCCGAGATCGTCCAGGAAGGACGCGGTGGGAGTGATCTGCTCTTCATTCACGTTGAGCTGATTCACGATGATCTCTTTGACGCGCTGTTCGATGGTTTTTTGGTCGGCCATGATGGACAAAAATTAAGGTGCGAGAAGGGCTCACATGGACATGCCGCCGTCAACGGCAAAAACCTGCCCGGTAACGTAGCTGGCTTCGTCGGCGCAGAGGAATGCGACGGCGTGCGCGATCTCGGCGGTCTCGCCGAAACGCTGCATCGGGATGAGCGCGGTGGCCCCCTTCTGGACTTCCTCCGATAGCTCGGCGGTCATGTCCGTCTTGATAAAACCGGGCGCGACGACGTTCACCGTCACTCCGCGTTTGGCGAATTCCTTGGCCGTGGCCTTGGTGAAGCCGATCATGCCGGCCTTGGCCGCGGCGTAGTTCGCCTGACCCGCGTTGCCCATGATGCCGGTGACCGAGGAGATGTTGACGATGCGGCCGAAACGGGCGCGACACATCGGCCAGCCGATGGCCTTGGTCCAGTGAAAGCAGCTGGAGAGGTTGGTCTGGATGACTTCGTTCCAGTCGGACTCGCTCATGCGGGCGAGCAAGCCGTCGCGGGTGATGCCCGCGTTGTTCACCAGGATGTCGATCTTCGGGAACTCCTTGAGCAGCGCCTCCGCGGCGGCCTGCACCGCCGGGCCGTCGGCCACGTCGACCGCGCGGGCCACGGCCCGCCCGCCGGCGGCGACGATAGCCTCCGCGACCGCGCCGCACGAGGCGGCGGATTTGGAGACGCAGATGACGGTGACGCCCTTGGCGGCGAGGGTCTCGGCGATGGCTTTGCCGATGCCGCGGCCGGCGCCGGTGACGAGGGCGGTACGGTTGCTGAAGGTCATGATTGGGTGGATACGGAGGCGGGAGGGACGGGACGCGGGGCGACGGAGGCCGGCTCAGTAGACGTCGCGCTGGTAGCGCTTGTCCTTCTTCATCTGCTTCACGTACTCCTGCGCCTGCTCGATCGACATGCCGCCCTGCTCGGCGATGATGTCATGCAGGGCTTGGTCGACGTCCTTGGCCATGCGCTTGGCGTCGCCGCAGACGAAGAAGCCCGCTCCGCCCTTGATCCAGGCCCAGAGCTCGGCCGCGCGGGCGCGCATCTTGTCCTGCACGTAGACTTTCACGCCCTGGTCGCGCGACCAGGCGAGGTCGAGATGGGTCAACTTACCCTCGGCGAGATACTTCTCCCACTCCTCCTGGTAGAGAAAGTCCGTCGCGTGCTTCTGATCGCCAAAGAAGAGCCAGTTGCGGCCGGTGGCGCCGCTGGCGACCCGGTCCTGGACGAAGGCGCGGAAGGGCGCGATGCCCGTGCCGGGGCCGACCATGATGCAGTCGACGGCGCCGTCGGCGGGAGGACCGAAGTGCGAGTTGGACACGAAGACCGGTGTCGGGGTCTCGTTGACCAACACCCGGTCGGCCATGAAGGTCGAGCACACGCCGTGGCGCTCGCGGTGGTTGGTGACATAGCGCACGACCGCGACGGTGAGGTGGATCTCCTGCGGATGCACCCGCGAGGAGGAGGCGATCGAGTAGAGGCGCGGCATGAGCTTGCGCATGTGGTCGACCATTTCCTGAGGGCTCAGGCGGGCGGAGGGAAACTCGGCCAGCAGGTCGACGTACTCGCGCTCGTCGAGGAAGGCGGTCAGCTGCTCCTTGGCCTCGGGCTTGATCAAAGCCTCCAGACGGGCCTTCTCGCCGGCCTCGGTGGCCTTCGCGGCCAGGGTCTGCACGATCTTCGCCGTCGGTCCTCCGAGGGCGAGACGATGAGTCAGGGCCTCGCGCAGGGTGATGGGAGCGGGCAACTTCAACATCGCGGGCGAGACGAGCTCATCGCCCGAGGCGTGGAGGCGGTCGATGATCTCCCCGACCTCGACCGAGCGATTGGTGGGGAAAACCCCGAGCGAATCGCCGGCCTTGTAGGTGAGGTCCCCGCCCTTCAGCGAGACGACGAAATGGCGGGTTTCCTTGGCGGAGCCGGGCTTGTTGAGCAGACGATTCTCGGTGATGCGGGCCGGGAACGGGTTCTCTTTGCTGTATTGGGAGGCGGCGGCGGGGGCGGACATAAAGGCAAACGCGTCTCGCATCCGCCCCGCGCGCGCAAGCCCTTACTTCGATCCGCGGCTCCGACCGGGGCCCTGTCCCCCGCCCCGCCACACCGCGGCCAGTGACACCACGACGGCACATCCCCCCCGCCACCACCTCCTCCCCTGCCCGCACGCTTGCGTCGCGCGCCCGCATCCCGCCAACTCTTCCGTCCATGCCCGAAGTCACCGTCCGCCTGCAAAAATATCTCGCCGATACCGGCGTCTGCTCCCGCCGCGCCGCCGAGCAGCTGATCGCGCAGGGTGAGGTCACGGTCAACGGCCAGCCCGCCACCCTCGGTCAAAAGGTCGACCCCGCGGTCGACAAGATTGTGGTCGACGGGCGTCAGGTCCGGCCCGCCGCCGTCCAGCCGAAGATCACGGTCGTCGTGCACAAACCCCGCGGCCTCGTCTGCTCCAACGACGATCCCCACAACCCCGAAACCGTTTTTTCGCTCCTCCCCCCGAAGCTCGCCTCGCTCCGGTTTTTCTGCGCCGGCCGCCTCGACAAAGACTCCGAAGGACTCGTCGTGCTCACCACCGACGGCGAGCTCGCCCAGCGCCTCACCCACCCGCGCAACGAGGTCACCAAACGCTACCTCGTCGTCCTCGAACGCGGCTTCCCCCGCGAAAAAATCAACCGCCTCCTCAACGGCATCATCGCCGACGGCGAACGCCTGAAAGTCGAATACGCCAACCTCCTCAACGCCGGACCCGGCGGCCTCGCCAGCACCCTCGACGTGCACATGCACCACGGCAAAAAACGGGAAATCCGCCAACTCTTCCTCGGACTCGGCTACCCCGTGAAACGCCTCAAACGCTACCAGATCGGCGCCTTCTCCCTGCGAGGACTCTCCCTGCGCGCCGGCAAACAGCTCTCGCCC
>JBILUB010000285.1:0-3803 GCA_044371245.1 Opitutaceae bacterium | reverse complement strand
CGGGAGATCGCGCTCCACGACGAGCTCTATTTCCAAAAGTCGGCGCCGGTGATTAGTGATCACGAATACGATCGGCTCAAGCAGGAGCTGCGCACGCTCGCCGCCCGACTCGGCGAGCCCGAAGGCGGCGAGCAATCCACGGCCCTCTCTCCGGCGCTCGGAGACGAGCGGCCGGAGGACGCTCCCGCCAGTCCCCACCGCGCGCCGATGCTGAGTCTGGACAAGGCCCACACGGACGAGGAGCTGCGGGCCTTCGCGGCTCGGGCCCAATCGGCGCTCGCGATCGACGAGGTCGGCTTTCGCGTCGAGCCCAAGTACGACGGCGTCGCGGTGAGTCTGCTCTACGAAAGGGGTCGACTGCGGAGGGCCACGACCCGCGGCGACGGTCTGCTCGGCGAGGACATCACGGAGCAGGCGGGCGCGGTCCGCGGGGTGGTCGCGGAGCTCGGGCGGGCCGCGGCCGCGCCGGAGCGGGTGGAGCTGCGCGGGGAGATTTTCCTGCGCTTCGACACTTTCGAACGCCTGAACGAGGATCGGGCGGCCGGCGGCGCCTCCGTCTTTGCCCATCCCCGGCACCTGGCCGCGGGCAGTATCCGCCTCACGGATACCGAGGAGCTCGTGGCGCGCGGACTGGAGTTTGTCTGTTTCGGCTGGGGGGCCTGGGAGCCCGCGGAGTCGCGACCGGCCACGCTGGCCGAGTTCCACGCGTTACTGCTCGCCTGGGGCCTGCCCACGGTGGCGGAGACCCGGCTGGCGAGGGGCCCGGAGGAGCTTTCGAAGGCCGTCGAGGCCATGCGCGAGGCGGGCCGCCGCGGGGGTTTCCCGACCGACGGGGTGGTGGTCAAGCTGGAGCTCGTGGCCCAGCAGGACGCGCTCGGCCTCGGACCGACGGCCCCGCGGTGGGCGCTGGCGCGGAAATTTGACCCGGAGCGGGCCTCGACGCGTTTGCTCGGCATCACCTGGCAGGTCGGTCGCAGCGGAGTGCTCACGCCGGTGGCCGAGCTGGAGCCGGTCGAGCTGGGCGGCACCCGGGTGGCCCGAGCCACCTTGCACAACGCCGGCGAGATCGCTCGGCGCGACCTGCGGATCGGCGACTCGGTGTGGGTGGAGAAGGCGGGCGAAATCATCCCGGCGATCGCGGCGGTCGACCTCGCGGCTCGTCCCCCGGGGAGCAGCGTCGTGGAGCCGCCCGCGACCTGCCCTTCGTGCGCGACGCCCCTGCTCCGCGACGACGCCGGCCAGTCGCTGCGCTGCCCCGGACGCTCATGCCCGGCCAAACTGGCTCGACGGATCGAGCACCTGGCGGGGCCGGGCGCGCTCGATCTCGCCGGTCTGGGACCCGCCCTGGTGGAAGCGCTGGTGGCGAGCGGACGCGTGCGGCAAGCGGCGGACGTGCTGGCGCTCGACGACTCGGCATGGCGCGAGCTGCCCGGCGTGAGCCCCGCCCAGGCGGAGAATCTGGCCCGCTCGGTCGCCACCGCCTGGGAGCGCAGCGGCCGGGACGGGATGCGGCTGCTGTTCGCGCTTGGCTGGCCCGGCGTCGGCCGCGAGACCGCGGCCCGACTGGCCTCCGCCTTTAACGGTCTGCCGGCGCTCCGGGCCGCGAATGAACTCGAGTTGCGCCAACGCGCGGGGCTCGGGCCCGTGACCGCGGCCACCCTCGCCGCCCACCTGCGGTCGGAAGAGGGGCGGGAGGAGCTCGAGACTTGGGCGCGGCTGGGGATCGGCCAGACGTGGGGTCGCTCCAGTCCGCCGGAAGCAGGGGCGCTGGCGGGAGAAGTCGTGGTGTTGACCGGCACGCTTGAACGCTGGACCCGGGAGCAAGTCACCGAGCGACTCCGGTCGGCCGGAGCGGAGGTGGGGTCCACGGTCACTCGGCGCACCACCCTGATCGTCGCCGGGGAGGGGCCCGGTGCAAAACTGGATGCGGCCCGGCGGCGCGGGGTGCCCGTGATCGACGAAGCGGAGCTGATCAGGCGACTCGGGGAGTAAAGCGCACCCCGGTAACGGCCCGGCCCGGAACCGCGGCGACTGCGGGAGCCACCGCCGGCCTCCGCGGATCAAAATTGCGAAATCGCTCGAGCACTCTCGAGCACCACCCAGCCCAGACCACCGGCGCCCAAGAGCGCGACCAAAGCGCGCAAAAACTTTTGCCGCCGAATCTTACGATCGAAGCGATCCGGACGGCGGGCATCGAAACAGCCGCTCGCGTCGACAAAACTGACGAATTGGGCGTTACGGATCGGGGTCCGGCGGATGCGCGCATTATCCACGCGGCCCATCCGGATGGGGGGGCGACGGAACAAGTTTTTGAGCAAGCGCAGCATGGGGCGGGGCGACGGACAGACGACGTGAATTTTGGGTGGTGTTCGCAAGGGGAAAGCCGCGAGGCTCGCGTTTTTCACCCTGCTTTTCCGTTTTCCGAAATCCGCTATGCATCACATTCGTTACGCCGGCCCAAATCTTCAGTGCGAAAACGTCGATCTCGCCGAAATCGCGCGCCTCTACGGCACCCCGACCTACGTCTACAGCGCCGGCACGATGGCGGACAACTACACCCGCTTGGCGGCGGGCCTGAAGGGCCTCGACCTGCAGATTTGCTACGCGATGAAGGCCAACTCGAACATCGCGCTCCTGCGCCACTTCGCGAATCTCGGGGCGGCCTTCGACCTCGTGAGCGGGGGCGAGATCCGCCGGGTGCTCGCGGCGGGCGGCGACATCAAGCGCTCCGTCTTCGCCGGCGTCGGCAAGACCGAGGCCGAGATCGAGCTCGCCCTCCGGCATGGCATCTTCGCCTTCCACGTGGAGAGCGAACCCGAGATCGCCCGAATCAACCACGTCGCCGGCAAGCTCGGGCTCAAGGCTCCGATCGCGATCCGCATCAACCCCGACGTCGACGCGCACACCCACGCCAAAATCACCACGGGCAAATCGGACAACAAATTCGGCATCCCGCTCGCGCACGCGGCCGCGGCCTACGAGACCGCCGCGCGTTTCCCCCACATCAAGATCCAAGGCGCCCAGATGCACATCGGCTCCCAGCTGACCAGCCTCGCGCCCTTCGTCGAAGCGGTGAAAAAAGTCGCGCCCTTCGTCGCGGAACTGAAGGCCAAGTACGGCATCACCTACTGGTCGATCGGCGGCGGCATCGGGATCATCTACAAGGACGCGCTGGCCAGCGGCGACGCCGCCTGGTGGGGCGCCCAGCCCGCGGAGTCCCGCCCGCTGACCCCCGAGGCCTATGGCGAGGCGCTCAGCCCGCTGCTCGCGCCGCTGGGCTTGAAGATCCTGCTCGAGCCCGGACGCTACCTCGTGGGCAACGCCGGCGTGCTGCTCTCCCGCGTCGAGTACCTGAAACGGGGCAAAGCGAAAAACTTCCTCATCGTGGACGCCGCGATGAACGACCTCGTCCGGCCCGCGATGTACGACAGCTTTCACGAAATCGTGCCGCTGCGCCGCGACTCGGCCCGCGCCGCCCTCGTGGCCGACATCGTCGGGCCGGTTTGCGAAAGCGGTGACTGCTTTGCCAAAGACCGCCCGGTCCAGGAAGTCGGCGAAGGCGAGTACATCGCCTTCCTCAGCGCCGGAGCCTACGGCTTTACCATGGCCAGCCGCTACAACACCCGGAATCTCGCCGCCGAAGTGCTGGTGCAGGGCGCCGCCAGCGACCTGATCAACGCCCGCGAAAGCTTCGAGCAACAGATCCAAAACGAAGCCATCCCGGCCTTCTTGCAGAAATGATCGTGAGCGCCCGGCGCTCACCGCGCACGGAACCGGCATCGTGTAACCTATTGGGTTACACG
>JBILUB010000284.1:0-3818 GCA_044371245.1 Opitutaceae bacterium | reverse complement strand
AAGTGCTGCTCGCGCTGGCGGGCGGTTTGTTGATCGGAACGGGGGTGGGTTGGTCGCTTCGGCCGGAGCCCGAGGTGACGCCCGCTGCGTCCGGAAGCGTGGCGCGCCCGGTGCCGGCGCAGGAGTAGGCTCGCCCGGTCGCGAGGGATGTGAGCGCGAGTGTGGCCGCACCTGCAGAGGAGGAGCGCCGCCTCCTCGCCCGCTTGCAGGAGCGTGAGGCCGAGCTGGCGGAAGCGAGGCTGCGCCTGGGTTTCTTGGACGCGATGCTCGAGGAGGTGTCGGCGCGTGGGGGAGTGAAGGAGGGCGAGAGCATTTTCAGTAGCCTGAGGGAGGCCGGCCTGTTTGCGGCGAACGTCGCCCACCTCGCCTCGCGGATCTTACGTGAGTTTCCGGACGGAGCGCCCGCCGAGGGAGAGGGCAAAACGCGCTACGATACCCTCGTTGGCCAGATGCAGCGCGACGCCGCCATTCTGGCCCAAGACCCGCTTCTGCTGGGAGAGATGTTGTCCGACGAGGCGGACCGCATGGCGGAGGCGCAGGCGGCCTATGTCGGGCCGGGTGTGGGCTTGGACGGCGGGCAGCAGGCGCGGCTGACGGAGCTGTTGCGAGACGCCTACGCGGAAGCCCACGAGAAGGGGCTGAACAAGCGGGCCAAGCCCACCGAGGAGGCGAAGATTCGCGCCTGGGACGAGGCCCGCGAGCAGTTGAACAAACGCACCGTGGACAAGATCAAGGCCGGGCTCTCACCCGAGCAGCGCCAGCTTTTCGATCAGCTCGGCCACGACTACCTGCTGTTCCTCTTCCGGATCGGCGCGTGACGGGGCGGGAGAGGAGATGCGGCGTCCTCGCGTCATGAGCCGAGGGCGTTGGCCCACTCCGCTTCCTTAAAGCCCACCAGCCCGAGGGCGGGGGCGGCCGCGGGAGCGGGCGTCGCGGCGCGGAGCAGGAAGGGGCGCTTCACCAGGTTGCCGTTGGCGGCGAGGCGGGCGAGGAAGTCGGCTTCGGGCAACGCGTCCACGATCTCGCCGAGTTTTTCCGCGCGGTAGTCGGCGCCGGAGGTGTTGCAGAGGCGCCGGCGCTCGCCGCCGAGGTGGGTGAGCAGGGTGCGCAACTCGGTGACGGTGGGCGGCGTGTCGCGGATGGGGCGCTCCTGGAAGGCGAGGCCCTGCGCGGCGAGCCACTTGGTGGCTTTGCGGCAGGCGTCGCAGTTTTTGTAGGTGTAGACGAGCAGCGGAGCGGCGGGAGGCATGACGGGCGGGGCGGGGCTCAGCCGAGCAGGTTTTTCAACGCCTGGAGATACTTGTCGCGCGTGCGCGCGATGACCTCGGCGGGCAGGGTGGGGGCGGGCGGCTGTTGGTCCCACTTGAGCGCGAGCAGGTGGTCGCGGACGAACTGTTTGTCGTAGCTCGGCGGTGAGCAGTCGACGCGGTAGTCGGCGGCCGGCCAGTAGCGGGACGAGTCGGGGGTGAGGACCTCGTCGATCAGGACGAGTTTGCCCGCCGCGTCGGTGCCGAACTCGAACTTCGTGTCGGCCAGGATCATGCCGGCGCGGGCCGCGGTGTCGTGGCCGAGTGAATACAGCGCGAGGCTGAGCGCCTTGACCTGGGCGTAGAGCGCGTCGCCGACGATGGCCGCGCCCTGCGTGTCGTCGATCGGCGCGTCGTGCTCGCCCTTGGGCGCCTTGGTCGTGGGGGTGAAGAGCGGCTCGGGCAGGCGCGCCGCCTGGCGCAGGCCGGCCGGCAGGCGGTGGCCGCAGACCACGCCGGTTTTTTGGTAGGAGGACCAGCCGCTGCCCACGAGGTAGCCGCGCACCACGCACTCGATCGCGAGCGGCCGGAGTTTACGCACGATCATGGAGCGCAGCTGGAGGTCGCGGTCGGTGATGCCGCGCCGGGCAAACTCGCCGGCCTGGTCGGGCAGGAGGTGGTTCTCGATGATGCCGGCGCTGCGGGCGAACCACCAGTGGCTGATCTGGGTGAGCAGGATGCCCTTGCCCGGGATGCCGTCGGGCAGGATGACGTCGAAGGCCGAGAGCCGGTCCGTCGCGACGAGCAGCAAGGCGTCGCCGAGATCGAAGATTTCGCGAACCTTGCCCGAGGCGATTTTCGGGAAGGGCAGGCCCTCGATGGCGGTGCGGGCGTGGGCGGGCAGGGCGGCGGCGATCTCGGCGGAGGGCGACATGGGAGCGCGCAGTCGGGCGAAAATTCGTCCACCGCGCACCACGAAAAGCGCGCCCCCATTTCGGCACCGCGGCGCCGAGGGCCCGCTTTTTGCTAGAGCCGGGTGAAATTTTCCTTTCATGCCTCCGTCCTCGTTCCCTACCTTGCACCGTTTTCCGTCCTGACTTCGGTGATCGCCATGAAAATCAAAGCTTACTTGAAACCCTCCTGCGGTTGGTCCCAAGGCGTGCGCGCCATCATGCGTAAGCACGGCCTCGCCTTTGAGGACATCGATATCATCAACAACCGGGACAACTACGCCGAGATGGTCGCCAAGTCCGGCCAGCCCCTTTCGCCCTGTGTCGAGATCGACGGTGTCATGCTGGCCGATGTTTCCGGCGAGGAAGTCGAGAACTACCTCCTGGCCAACGACTTGATAAAACCCGTGGACAAAGCCGCCGACGCTCCGACCAATGCTGGGTGCTCGGACGAGGAACACGCTAAGATGGCCACCAAAACCATCCGTTTCTTCTAAAAGTTCGCGAGCACACCCCACCCGTCCCAGGGCCGGCTCTCGCGACCTCTCGCGCAGCCGGCCTTTTTTTCGCTCCACGCCCCGTCTCCGCCGTCCCGCCCTCCACCCGCCTTCCCTCTCTTTATCCACGCTCCCCGATTCCGGGAACCCGCCCTCTCCATCATGTCCGCCAAGTCCCTGCCCGTCGCCATCCCCTCTCCCCTCTATTCCTTCGATCAGGAGCATGATGCCTGCGGCGTCGGCTTCATCGCCAAGATGAACGGCGAGCGTTCTTACGATGTGTTGAATCGCGCGATCACGGCGCTAAAGGCCCTCGCTCACCGCGGTGCGATCGACGCCGATGCGGTCACCGGCGACGGCGCGGGTGTGTTGACCCAGTTGCCCGTCGATTTCTTCAAGGCGCACCTCGCCGCGATCAAGAAGCCCCTTTTCAAAGACAGCGACCTCGGCGTCGGCATGCTTTTCCTGCCCAAAGGCGATGACTACGCCCAGGCCCACTGCAAAAAAATCGTCGAGTCCGCGGTGAAGGCGGAGGGCCTGTCCTTCCTCGGCTGGCGCGAGGTCCCCACCGACTCCTCCTGCCTCGGGCGCAAGGCGATCGAGACCCAGCCCCTCATCGTTCAGGCCCTGGTCGCGCGAAAGGACGACACCGCGGACGACGAGTTCGAGCGCAAGCTCTTCCTCGCTCAAAACTCCTCGGAGAAGCAGGTCCTCGAGGCCAAGATCCAAGGCTTCTACATCTGCTCCTTCAGCAGCCGGACCATCGTCTACAAGGGCCTGCTCACGCCCGCCCAGCTCCGGAAGTACTACCTCGACCTGAAGAGCCCGCTCTTCACCACCGCCTTCGCGATCTTCCACCAGCGCTACTCGACCAACACCTTCCCGACCTGGCATCTCGCGCACCCGTTCCGGATGCTCGCCCACAACGGCGAGATCAACACCATCCGGGGCAACCGCAACCTGATGCGCGCCCGCGAAAACTCCACCGCTCACGGGGTTTGGGGTGATCGTTTCGACGACCTGAAACCCCTCGTCCAGCCCTCCGGCTCCGACTCCGCCTCCTTCGACAACGCCCTGCAACTCCTCACCCTCGGCGGCCGCTCCCCCCTGCATGCCGCCATGAT
>JBILUB010000029.1:0-13809 GCA_044371245.1 Opitutaceae bacterium | reverse complement strand
GCAGGGCGAAGAGAGCGAATATGGACCAACCACGTGGCGGTCAGCGGCCGCCGGCTGACGTGGGCGAAGCGGGTGATCCGCCGGGATTGAACAGGCTTTGGAGTGCGGCTAGATTGGCCTCGGCTCGCTCTGAAAACTGCTCAAGGAAACGTTTTTCCGCGACCGCGGCTGCACGAGCTTCGGCGAGTTTGGCCAGTTCCGCTTCTTGATCTCCAATCTCCTTCCGGATTCGGTCGATTTGGCGAGAGATGCGCTCGTGGTCGCGAAACGCCTTTTCGCGCGCGTCGACTGCGGCCTGTCGGGCCTCCCGCTGGGCGAGGTCCCGGGCCTCTTTGGCGGCGCGCTCTTCTTTACGGCGTTCCGCGGCGGCGATGGCTTCGGACATGGCGGCACGTCGGGCGACTTGCTCGGCTTCGATTTTTGCCCGTGTCGCCGCCTCATGTGCGGCGAGTTTAGCCGCGTCGCGATCTCGCGCACCTCCCCGATGGGAAACGTAGACGGCGGTAAAGGCAAGGAGCGCCAAAAGAGGGGCGAAAAAGTAGACTTTGTTCATGACCGGAAGGCGGGGAGAAACGGTAGGTGCGACGGTGTGTTTATCAGGAGCGGAGGTCGCCTCCCCGGGTCGCGAGTGCTTCCGCGATCGCACGGGAGAGGGGATCGAGAGCACGGGGGTCAACGTCGGCGGACTCGCGGGCCTGCTGCACCCAGACCGCGGCCTGTTCGTACAGCCGAAGTTCGTAGGCGAGGTAGGCGAGATAAAGTCGGGACTGTCCCGGGCGGGCGAGCCCTGGCTTCGCAATCGCGGAACGGGCGCGTTGGTAAGCCTGTTCGGTGCGGCCGGCGGCGTGAAGGGTTTGAGCAAAAGCGAAGTCCAAGTCCGCGCTTTCGGGAAAACGGGTGACCGCGCGCGCATAGGTTTCGAGTGCCCTATCTGTCTCGGCGGATTGCAGATAGGCGGAAGCGAGCAACTCCCAGTTGCGGAGTGTGTTTTCTAAACTGCCATCACCCAAGCCATGTTCGAGTTTGTCCGCAGCCCGGCGGTGCTGGCCGAGGTTAAAGAGGATAGCGACGCGGGTGTAGTGGTCTTTGGGCGAGCCGAGCAATCCTTGCGCTTGGGCGCGCTCGAGGGCGTGTAATGCGCGAAGATGGTAGGCCTCCGCGCGGAGGGGATCCTTCTCCTGGGCTGCCAGCGAAAGGTAAAGCGACTGGAGCTGGGACCATGAACCGGGGCTAGCGGGGTTCGCTGCGGCCACGATTTCGAGAATTTCCGCAGCTTGGGCGTGCCGCCCCAGCTGAAGGTAGCACGCGACCTTGACGAGTCGCACCTGCGGACTTGGGCGTGGCAGAGCGAGAGCGGCTTCCTGGGCCTGAGCCAGGGCGCGCTCGAGTAGGGCGTGGTCGGGATGCTCGGGATCCCGCGTGCCGAGAGTGTAGAGGAGCGATGCCGCGAAGAGACGCTGGTCGTGGCCGGGTACGGGGCTGAGTTCCAGCCAGCGCTCGATTCGTTCGAGCGACCTTTGATAGCCGGCCCGCTGTGCCTCAGCGTCCGAATGGTCCGCGGCGACCTGATAATGAATCTGAGCCAAAAGGTAGAGTTGCTCGAGATGCGCGGAGGTTTCGTAAAAATTCGCGTTTGTGGTGGCCAAGCCCAGTGCGGTCTCGAGTGGCTCCAGCGCAGCGGCTAGGCGGTTCTCGGTCAGATGGATCTGCGCTTGGATTTGGGCCAGCAGGTAGGTGTCGAAACTCTCGGGCGCGGCTTGCTCTCGGAGTCCTTCGATGAGTTCGAGCGCGGCGTCATACTCCTTTGCGGCGACCAGCGGCTGGAGTTTTGTGAAACCGGCTGCGGTCGATTCGGTGACCTCTTTTCGTGGCTGATCACTCGATTTTGCGGCGGCATGGGCGGCGACGACGAGAAATCCCAAAGCAAAGATTAGCCGATGGATCTTCATTCTGACTTAAGGGAGAAGGGGATGGGGATCTGAACGTTCCGCGTGTTCACTGCGGCACCGCCTTTCTGGCCGGGACGAAACCTCCACTTTAAGACGGCAGTGATAACCGCATCGTCGAAGCCGGGATTAGTGGAGCGGATGATTTCGGGGTCCCGGACGTTGCCCTGACTGTCGACGACGAAGCGTACCAAGACTTCTCCCTCAACGCCGAGGCGCTTGAGCTCGAAGGGATAAACTGGTCGGGGCTGGAAGGTGGGAGTCGGTTTTTTGTCGAGCTCGGCAAGGTTGAAGAGGTTCTTCAGTCCGCCGCCGGCCACCGGGCGCGGGGGGCCGGTGGGGATGACGATGTTTCCGCTCGGTCGGGTGAGGCCGGGAGGCGGAGGCGCTTGAAGTTGCTGAACGAACGGCGAATCGATGATCGCGGAGGGCAGGTCTGCCAGCATCGGCGCGGCGAGGTCGGCGACGTCGGAGGGCGCGGTATCTTCGGCCACGATGTTTTCCACCGTCTCAGGTTCCTCCGGCTCGGGCGGTGGAGGCATGTCGAGGGCGATCGTGGGAATCTCCTCCTCGGCCGCCGCGGGCACTTCGGGCTCGGGGATCAGATAGCCGCTGAAGGCCACGCCGGCGTGAAGCAAAAGGGAAAGCAGGGCGGCGATGACTGCGTTGCGACTCATGGGGCGGTTGGCGAAGGGTCCGAACGGGGTGAGCAGGTCAGCGTCCGGTGGCCCGGTAAGCGGTCTCGATGCTGACGGCGCGGATGCCGGCCAGCCTCACTTGGTCGAGTACGCGCACGACTTGGCCGTAGCGGGCGCGATCGTCGCCACTGACGAGGACCCGCGGATTCGGGGTCTGGGAACGGTAGGTCTCCAATCGGGGCGCGATCTCCTCCAAGCTGATCAATTCCTTGTTCCAGTAGGCGGTGCCTTCATCAGACACCTGAATGACAACGGAGGTGTCTTCATCGGGTTTGGGCGCGCTGGCGCTGGCCTGTGGCAAATCGACCGGAACGGATTGGATCTTGTTTAACGACAGGGTGAAGAGCACGAAGGTCGCGAGCAGGAAGAAGATCACATCGATCAGGGGAATGATCTCGATGCGCGCTTTTTTGGCGGGAGCGATTTCGACCGCGTTACCGTAGAGGGAGGACATGGGTGGAGCGCGCTACTCGGCCACGCGGATGCGGGTTTCGATCAGGACCTTGCCGAGCCCCGCCTTCCGGACTTCGTCGATCACGTAGCGGACTTGGGAAAAGAGCGCATTTTCGTCGCCGTTGATCAGGACCCGGCCGTCGGGCTGCGTCTGCTTGTAGGCCTGCAGCCGGAGGAGAAACTGATCCAAGGTGATCAACTCCTTGTCCCACCCGAGCGTGCCATCATCCCGAATGGAGAGAGTGACCGAGTCACCGGGGTCCCGTGCTTCACTGGTCTGAGTAGCGGGAAGCGCGACTGAGAGTCCGCCGCTTTTGTTGAGCGACAGGGTGAAGAGCACGAAGGTCGCGAGCAGGAAGAAGATCACGTCGATCAAGGGAATGATCTCGATCCGCGCTTTTTTCGGGCCGCCGCCTCCACGATTACCGCCGCCGCCTGCCATGGGATAAGTTTACCGTTTGTCGGAGATTTGGGGGTTCGAGTCGGGCCAAAGTAAACTCAGGCCCGGGCTGCGGCTTCCTTTTTGATCGTGAGCTCGAGGGCGTTGGCCGCGTCTGTGATGTTGTGACGCGCCTCCTCGACGCGGGCGTTGAGGATGTTGTACGGGAGCAAGCCCAGGATGGCGATGAACAGACCGGCCGCGGTCGCGATCAAGGCCTCGCCCACGCCCCCGGTGATCTTGCCCGCGTTGGCGGCGATATCTCCGTCACCGAGGGCGCCGAAGGTGTTCATCATCCCGAGCACGGTCCCGAGCAGACCCAGCAAGGGCGAGATTGTGATGCATGTATCCAAAACGGCGATACCGCGCTGGAAGCGATTCAGTTCCTGGTTTGCGGCGCGGGTGAAGGCGTTGCCCAGGGAGTGATCCTTGTGGGTGAGCGCATACACCAGCACCTTCGCCACGTAGTCCTTGCTGCCGGCCCCCAGCGCGACCGCCCCCGCGTCATCGCCCTCCTCCACCTTGTCCAGCATCTGCTCCACGATCGCCGGCTGCCGACGGGACGCCTCGACGATCATGAACATGACGCGCTCGATGACCGCGGTGACGGCCACAAAGGAAACCAGAAGGATCGGCCACATGATCCAGCCGCCGTGGACGAAGAGTTCCATCGGGGATTGGCCCATGACAAAGGCGAGGGGAAGCGAGGTCTGCATGTTGATTGAGAAAAATCTGATCGAGCCGGGGACGAATTTAGAAAAATCGAAATCGCGAGCGTGGAGTCGGACGGAGAGGAGGGGCCGCACGCGGCGTTTCGGGAGAGGAAAGCGGGAATGGATAGGTTTTTTTCCGTCATGGCATGAAAAAACTCTCAGTTCACCCAGTCTTCACAGAGTCCCCTTCGATTACCTCCGAAGGTGCAAAGCTCCCGAATGCCCCTCCGCGGATGGCACCTTAATCCTCCGCTTATTGCCCTGTGGTAAAGATTTGAACGTTAATTGCCCGGCACAGCTCGCGAGCTTCTTTCCGCCCACCCCTCTATGCAAATCCACTCATCGCAGCCCGATGCCCGCGCGGCAGCGAGTTTCCGCGTCACCGGATGGGCCCGCAGCCTCGGAAAAATTTTGGTCCTCGCCGGCGTCCTTGGCGCCTCTTCGCACGGGCCGGCGGCAGCAGCGCAAAACAGGTACCCCTACCTCGACCAAGCGATAACCCTGACGGCCGAGCCCGATCTGGTCGCGATCAGACTGCGAGCCGCCCGTCCCGGGGAGTCGACCGACGCGGTGGCCAGGGCGCGCACGGGGGTGGAGGCGCTCCCCGTCGACCCGCGTTCACTCCGCGAACTCGGGCGCGACATGGTCCTCGCCCAAGCGAGATCGGGTCTCGACGCGAAGCGGGTGAGGACCTCTTGGCGGAACCTCCGCCGGACAAACACCACCGCCGCGGACGCCTCTGCCCGGATCCTCTCGATCGCGCCCGTCTACCGCCCGCCCTCCGGTAATCTGTGGGTCGCGACCAACCAGATCATAGTAAAACTTCGGCCCGAGGACGCCGCCATCGGACGCCTGCCCTTCGTTCGCGATCGTCGCTTCCTCGCCCACCGGCCCGTACCGGGCACCACCGACCAACACGTTCTCAGCCTCGCAACAGAACACGCGGGCGACCCCGCGATCGCCATCGCCTGGGAGCTTAACCGGTCCGGAACCTACCAATGGGCTTCTCCCAACGCGGTCCAAAGCTGGAAGCGCTACTCCACCAACGATCCCCTCCTGAACCGGCAATGGCACCTCCGTAATCTTGGCGGCGACCTCAACGGCAACTCCGGCCAAAACGCCCTCGCCGGTGCCGACGCCAAAATCATCGACGCGTGGGCCCTTCAGCCGGGCGGCTCCTCTTCCGTCGTCGTGGCCATCCTCGATGACGGCCTGCAGTTCGACCACCCGGACCTCGCGGCCAACGCCTTCACCAACCCCGGCGAGATACCCGGAAACAACCGCGACGACGATAACAACGGCTACGTCGACGATGTCCGCGGGTGGGATTTTGCCACGGGACTGCCCGGCGACAACGATCCCGGAATCGACGACCCGGAGGACAGCCACGGGATCGCCGTCGCCGGCATCATCGCGGCGCGGGGCAACAACAACCTCGGTGTCGCCGGCGTCGCCTACAACAGCCGCTGGTTTGCCGCGCGCATGTTTAAAGGACCGACCGCCACCGACGACCTCACCATCGCCGCCGCCATCAACTACGCCTCCGGCCGGCCGGGACCCACCGGCGTCGGCTGGGCCGGAGCGGCCATCACCAACAACTCTTGGGGCGGTGGCTCGCCCAGCGCAGCCATGACCGACGCCTTCGCCTGGGGCGCCACCAATGGACGCGGCGGACGCGGCATCCTCCACGTCATCTCCGCAGGCAACTCCGGCGCCGGCGCACCCTCCTACCCGGCCAGCCTCGCCGCCACCCTGCCCAACGTCATCTGCGTCGGCGCCAGTGACGACCGCGACCAACGCGCGTTCTACTCCCAGCACGGGCCAGGACTCGACCTCCTCGCACCATCCAGCGGCGGCACCTACAGCGTCGTCACCACCGACCGCACCGGCGCCGATGGCTACGATCCCGACGACTACGCCGGGCTGAGCGATCGCACCACCGGCTTTGGCGGCACCAGTGCCGCCGCCCCCGTGACCGCGGGCGTCGCAGCTCACCGACTGGACCACGACCCTCCCTTCGGCCCCGGCCTTCCTCCAGGCCAACATCGCCACCCTCAACACGAGCCTGCAAAATCGCGATTTTCTCCAACGTCGACCCGGCCGCCTCCAAGGCCGCGTGTTCGAGGACCTAAACTCCTCCCTGAACTACGATCCGGGCGAGCCCGCCTTTGCCGGCCTCACCGTCTTCACCGACCAAAACGACAACGGCCAACCCGATCAAATCCCCCTTGGCCGCATCGATGCCCGCGACGGCCTCCCCCTCGAGATCCCCGACCAGAGCATCCGCACCGCCACGCTGGAAATCCCCACCGACCTGCAAATCACCGACCTGAAAGTCGTGCTCGCCGACCTGAGACACGGATTCCTGGCCGATTTCATCGTCACCCTCATCCACCCCGACGGCACGCGCGTGGTCATCCTCCAGGATTTCACCATCGACGGCGACCGCGCCACCGAACTCATCCTCGACGAGGCGGCTCCAGAAAGCATCTACGCCCTGCCGGAAGAATCCCTGATCGCCACCGGAACCTACCGCCCTTCCAGCCCCCTCGCACCCCTGCTCGGCAAATCCGCCCGCGGCACTTGGCGGCTCGAGATCGAGGACTTCTTCCCCCGCGGCACAGGTAGCCTCCACGCGTGGGGCCTGATCATCGACGGACGCGAAGCCCAGGCCCAGGCCGAAGCTAGCGGCCGCTACTCCATCGACGCCCTCACCGCGCCCACCACCCGACTCCGCACCAGCTTGCCAGCAGGACGCACCCTTCTCGCCCCCGGATTGGCCTACCACTCCGTGGAGCATGACCCGGCACAGCTCGCCCCGGTGCGGGACTTTGCCGTTCGCCCGATGCTGCTCGTTCCGGACGATTTTGGCATCCGCTCCATCTACCTCGAAGCCGATCGGATCGTCCTGGAAGTCATCGGCATACCCCATCGCGCGCACCGAGTGCAGCGCCGTGCCGATTTGAGCGCAGGCACCTGGGAAGATGCTTCCACCATCACGCCCGGAGCCGACGGGATCTTCATCTGGACCGACCCCCAGCCGCTCCCCCCGAGCGGCAAACAATTCTACCGCGTGGTCTCGCCCTGAACGAAAAACCGCCTAGTACACCACCCAGACACGAATCCCGCAGCATAAAGAGGGTCTCAGCTGAGCCCCAGCAGACCCCACACGGCGCAGCCAGGCGCGCCTCCCACACCGACACACGGCATCTCCCGCCCAGCCCGCGTCGATCAGTCCGGGTTTGTGGGAAAAACCCTCCGCCCCGGATCTACGCGTAAAGATCGGAAGCACGTACGGCGGAAAAATAGCCTTGCGCGAATGACGCGGCTTTTCACCTTTCGCCCTCTCGTTTGGTCGCCGTCCCTATCGTCTAGTCTGGTCTAGGACACTACCCTTTCACGGTAAGAACCGGGGTTCGAATCCCCGTGGGGACGCCACCAATCCACCCGTCGCGAGCCCACCCGACCCCACGAGGCGGACCCTGGCTCACGGGCAAGCCACGCCAGCCGCGATCAGATACCCAGAGCCGCGCGGTGCTCGCGATACCACAGGATAGTCTCCTCCAGCCCCGTATCGAGGTCGGTGCGAGGGGACCAACCCAGACGCTCCCGAGCCTTCGTGATATCCAGGTACTTCACCGAACGGACCGCCGGACCGGTGATCAGCGGCTCCTCCGGTACCGCCGGCCCCCCGGTCCGGTTCCAAGCCTGCGCCACCCGAACCAACACTTCGCGCAAACTCAGCGGCTGACCCGAGCCAAAATTAAACGCCTCGCCACCCACCTCCGGGTGATCGACCCGACGCGCCGCCGCGAGGTACCCCTCCGCCATGTCACGCACATGCAGCAACTCGAGCACGTTCGACCCATCGGTTCCATCGATCAGCGCCCGCTCCCCCCGCAACAGTCGCCTCATCGTCACGGGGATGATCCGCGAAAAATGACTGTCACCCGGCCCATACGTGTTCATCCAACGACACACCACCGTCCGCAGCCCATAAATCCGCGCGTAAGAACGGACCGCGATGTCGGCCGCCACCTTCGTCGAAGCGTAGATGTTACCCGCGGGCAAAGGCGCGGCGTCCTCGTGGATCGCCTCCTCCGTGACCGTCGCGCCATAATAGGCCCCGGAAGAGGCGAAGATCAGCCGAGGACGCACCCTCGAGAGCCGGCAAGCCTCGAGCACATGATAGACCCCGAGGATGTTCACCCGCGCCGTTTCGAGCGGCAGGGCGTTCGAGACGGAAACGATCGGCTGGGCCGCGAGCAGGAAAACCCATGCGGGCTCCACCCGCGCGACCAGCAGTTTCACCGCCTCCGCATCCCCCAGATCCAGCGGCGTGAAATCGCAGCGCCGGTCCAGACCCGCCAGACGGAAAAACGAGCCGCCCGCCTGCACCCGATCGGCCACGTGCACCCGCGCCCCGCCGGCAAGCAGCAACTCGCAAAGATGCGAGCCGCCAAACCCGGCGCCCCCGATCACCAAAACCGGCCCCTCGTTCCAGCCGTTAAAGCCACTCATACCCGACCCGACCCGGTTTGCGCAGGCTGAGCGACCCCGCTCGTCCCCCCCCGACGCTGCTGGGCCGCCGGCTGATTAAAGTACCAAAAATAAAAGAGAATCGTTCGCCTCAGCCCCTCGGGGAAACTGACCGCGGGCGTGAAGCCCGTGAAGGATTTGATCTTCGTGCCACTCAGGTGCTGCTTCGAAATCGTAACCACCCCGGACACGGCCTCCGTCAGCCGGATAAAGCGCCCCCAAACCAGATTCGCCAGCCGCAGGTCACCGGCCCCCCGCTGCGCCTCATCCTGCATCGTCGCCAGCGTGGCGACCACATCACGCACGATGTCCGGCGTGGCGGAATAACGCACCCCCGGGAGGTTAAACACATGTCCCCGGCACGACGGCTCGCGGGCCAAAAGCATGAAGGCCCGCGCCGCATCCTCGACATACAGGTAATCCCGGTGGTGATGCAGGCTGCCGAAGTACAGCTCCGGAGCATCATGGCTCATGAAGATGTTTCGCATCGCCTTCGGGATCAGCCGATAATCGGTATTGAAATCGCAGGGCCCGAACAGATTGCACATTCGCAGCACCACCGTCTGCAGACCGAGGGCCTGGTGATACGTGCCCGAAAAGATGTCTGCCGCCAGCTTCGCGGCGTCATACACCCCCACCCCGCGCAGTTCCGACTTTTGCTCATCGTAGGGCAGATTCTCCGACTCGCCATAAACCTTGTCCGTCGACGAATAGAGCAATACCGGCCGCTGATTTACCGGCAGCGCACGCACCGCCTCGGCCATGTTCACATAGCCCATCGTGTTTGCCAGGATCGTGGCGTACGGATCCTGCATCGCCTTGTCCACCGTCGTCGCGCCCGCTGCCAAGTGGAAGATAAAATCATAGCGCCCCTCCCTCACGATCTCACGCATCCGCAGATGATCCGTGATGTCGGCCTCGATCACCTCCAAACAATCCCGCAAACCCGCCAGATCGATCTGCGAGCCGTGCGCCGGCCGTGTATCGCAATCCAGTGCGCCCACCTCCGCTCCCGCCGCGTGAAGAGCCCGCGACAAATGACCTCCCACAAAACCGAAGGCGCCCGTCACCAATGCGCGTTTGCCCGTCCAAAATTCCCGATCACGCTCGATCAACTCCGCCAGACCGGGACTCGGCCACGAATCGGCCAAAGACCCCGCATCTCCCCCATTTTTCGACGCCGCCTCGGTGACGCGCTCACACGTTACATTCAGGCTACGCTCTTCGAAACGAGACAATGGTGACGGGGAGCTATCTTCAGCACGAGTGATCATAAGTTAGGGGTAAACGTCGCGGATTGATTCTCTTCGCCAGTTTAAGCAAAACAGCTGCGATTGCGAGGCGGATTGGACACCAAGAATATACGGAGAAGCCGAGGCCGCTTGGACCGTGTCCGGGTGCCGCCCCGGCCCCTGCCCTCCGGAAAACGTCCACCCTTGGGGGACTCCCCGCCTGTACTCCCGGCGGCAGCCCCGATCTGAGCTCACTCTGCACCGCTCCCCACCCGAAATCCCTGCATCTTTTTCCGGCTGGGGCGTGGTTGGTTTCAGGATCATGAATGGTTTCGCGTCCTTTTACCCCCGCAGTGGCCCCGGCTCGAGATGGCCCACATAGATTTAGACACCGCGCCATCTGCTCCCCCGCAAGAGGCGATCCCGGGCATCCGGAGCAAATCCCCCGGGGCCGCCGTCGTCGTGCGCCGAGGAGAAACGTCTTCCCCCCGGGCCACGACACCGACCCGATAAACGGAAACTCCACCCCGGCCCGTTCGCCGACTCCGCCCGGGAGCCGACTTCGCAAATTTACCTTTCCGCAGCGCTCGCGCTCGTCAGCCTCCTCCGCTTTCAACGCACCAAGATGAGCGCTCCCCGCCTGAAAATCTTCTCCGGCAACTCGAATCGCCCTCTCGCCGAGGAGATCTGCAAACACGTCGGAGTGCCCCTCGGCGAGGCCACCGTCACCTCCTTCCCTGACGGCGAGTCCTTCGTAAAGATCAACGAGAACATCCGCGGCCAGGACATCTACCTCGTCCAGTCCACCTGCACGCCGACCAATCACCACCTGATGGAGCTGCTCATCATGATCGACGCCGCCAAACGGGCGTCCGCGCAGCGCATCACCGCCGTCATCCCCTTCTACGGCTACGCCCGCCAGGATCGCAAAGACCAGCCCCGCGTCCCCATCACCGCCAAACTCGTCGCCGACCTCCTCACCTCCGCCGGCGCCCACCGCGTCCTCACCATGGATCTGCACTCCCAGCAAATCCAAGGCTTCTTCAACATCCCCGTCGACCACCTCTTCGCCTCGCCCGTCATCTTCAAATACCTCGAAAGCTTTCGCGCCGAAAACCTCGTCGTCTGCTCCCCCGACGTCGGCGGCATGAAGATGGCCGCCGCCTACGCCGGCGCCCTCGGGACCGGCCTCGGCATGGTCTGGAAAAAACGCACCTCCGCCACCACCGTCGAATCGGTCAACATCGTCGGCGAAGTCGCCGGACGCGACGTCCTCATCGTCGACGACATCACCGAGACCGCCGGCACCCTGGTAAACGCCGCCAAACTCCTCCGCGAACACGGCGCCAAATCCGTGCGCGCCGCCGTCTCCCACGCCCTCCTCAGCCCGATGGCCTACGAGCGCCTCCGCGCCGGCGCGATCGACGAGCTCATCACCACCAACTCCATCCCCGTAGAGCCCCGCGGCCTCCCCGTCACCGTCCTCTGCGTCGCCCCCCTGCTCGCCGAAGCCATCGTCCGCATCAACAACAACGAGTCCGTCACTTCCCTCTTCAAAGTGAAAGGCTTCTGAGCCCCCGCGCGCCTCCCCGCGCGACCACAGGGGCCCGCGTACCCCGGCATCCTCCCCGGGCCGCCCACGGGGCTACTCCCGGTGGAACCAAGCCCCTTGCCCGCGGGTCGATTTGCGCTCCCCTCCCGCGCATGAACATCCGCCACCAGCTTCCCGCCCCCCGTCGCCTCGCCCCCTTCATTCTCGGCTTCGCCCTGCTCACCACCGCCTGCCGCGCCGGCACCGAGCACCCCCCCGTCGACCTCCGCCTCGACCCCACCCCCCTGCCCGCCACCGGCGCCTCCGGCCCCGCCTCCTACGCCGACGTCATCGCCCCCGTCCAGTCGGCCGTCGTCTCCGTCTACTCCTCGAAGGTCGTCCGCCAGCGCCTCCAGGTCCCCGATTTCTTCCGCCAGTTCTACGGCGAGCTCCCCGAGCGCGAATCCCGCCAGGAAGGCCTCGGCTCCGGCGTCATTGTATCGAAAAACGGATACATCCTGACCAACAACCACGTCGTCGAAGAAGCCGACGAGCTCGAAGTCGCCCTCAACGACGGCCGCCGCCTCAAAGCCCGGCTCATCGGCGCCGACCCCAAGACCGACATCGCCGTCATCAAGGTCGAGGCGGAGGACCTCCCCATGGTCACCCTCGCCGACAGCGATCTCCTCCGCGTCGGCGACCTCGTCTTCGCCATCGGCAATCCCCTCGGCGTCGGCCAGACCGTGACCATGGGCATCGTCTCCGCGACGGGACGCCAGGTCGGCATCCTCGATAACGCCCGCACCCAAGGCTACGAAAACTTCATCCAGACCGACGCCGCGATCAACCAAGGCAACTCCGGCGGCGCCCTCATCGACGCCCGCGGCCGCCTCATCGGCATCAACTCCGCCATCCTCGCCAGCGGCCGCGGCGGCGGCAACATCGGCATCGGCTTCGCCATCCCGATCAACCTCGCCTCCTCGATCCTCACCAGCCTCGTCGAGACCGGCTCCGTGCAGCGCGGCTTCCTCGGCATCCAAATCAGCGAGCTGAAGGCCGCCGAAGCCGAAGCGCTCGGCCTCGATCCCGATCAACGCGGCGTCTTCGTCGGCGACGTCCCCAAGGACAGCCCCGCGGCCAAAGGCGGCGTGCTCCGCGCCGACGTCATCCTCTCCGTCGACGGCAAGACCGTCGTCACCCCCCAGCAGCTCCGCTTCGCCATCGCCTCCAAGCTCCCCGGATCGAAAGTCCAGCTCCGCATCCTCCGCGACGGCAAAGAGCGCACCCTCACCGTCGAGCTCGGCAGCCTCGACGGCACCGCGCTCACCACCGAGCTGCTCCCCGGCGTCACCGCCCGCCCCCTCGACGACGAAGCCCGCCGCCAGCTCGGCGCCGACCGCGAGCTCTCCGGCCTGATCATCACCGAAGTGTCCGAGACCTCCCCCTACGCCTCCCGCCTCGCCCCGGGCATGGTCGTCGTCGAGATCAACCGCGAACCCGTCACCCAGCTCGAAGACGCCCGCCGCCTCCTCCGCCCCGGTCGTAATCTCCTCATCCTCTACGTCCGCGGCATGTTCACCCCCCTCGCCATCACCATCCAGTAAACCGCGCCCTCCCTCGGCCCCCGCCCGACCGCTTCCGTTCCCTCGCCGCGCCCCGACGGCGAAACCCGGCGAAACCGGAGTTGACAGCGCGGGGCCGCTCACGCACTTCGGTCAACTCTTAAACCCGTCCACCGCCATGCAACCCACCTACCGCCCGCACAAGAAAAAGCGCGCCCGCAAGATCGGCTTCCGCGCCCGCAACGCCACCACCAGCGGCCGTAAAGTGCTCGCCGCCCGTCGCGCCAAAGGCCGTAAGCGTCTCACCGTCGTCTGATTCAGACGGCGGGCCCGCCCCGCCCCGCGCCATGCGCTTCCGCGCCGAGCAGCACCTGCGTCGCGCCGCGGATTTCCAAAACGTCCGCACCCACGGGCGCCGCTATGATTGCGGCGCCTTTGTGCTTTATTACGCCCCCCGCCTCGCCCCGCGCGCCGGCGATCCGGTCCCGCTCGAGCCCGACGCCCCCCGCGCCCCGGCCGCCCCACCCGCCCGCGCCGGCTTTGTCGCGTCTCGCTCCGCCGTCGGCGACGCGGTCGCCCGCGCCCGGGCCAAAAGGCGCCTGCGCGAACGATTTCGCGCCCACCAGGAGGCCTTCCCCCCGGCCACCGACCTCATTTTCGTCGCCCGGCGCTCCCTCAATGGGCTTGAACCCGCCG
>JBILUB010000282.1:0-3864 GCA_044371245.1 Opitutaceae bacterium | reverse complement strand
CGCCAAGACCTTCCTGCAAAAACCCGAGAGCCAGCTCCACCAGCTCCGCTCCGGAGCCTGGGAACTCGTTGCCGATGCCGACGCCGCCGACCAGCGCGTGCAGTCGCTCCTCCAGTCCTCGCTCCCCGGCCGCGGCGCCACCAAACCCGAACATTGGGGCTTCCTCGGCTTCCTCTGGGCCCGCCAAGGCGAACCCGTCGCCTGGCCCGGCCTTGACGACCCCGACGTCGGCCAACGCATCCGCGCCCGCCTCGCCCGCGTCGAACTCGACCCCGTCATCGAACAACTCCGCGCCCGCCTCGCCACCGCCGCCGAGGCCCTCCTCACCTCCACCGGCCAGCCCCGCACCGGCGGCCCCCTCCGCATCGCCGAGGATGACATCGCCGCCCTCGACACCGCCCTCGCCGAACTCCGCCGCACCCGCGCCGAACTCGAAGACACCCACCGCCGCTTCCAACAAAGCGAAGCCGAGGTCGCCCGCCTCGAAAAAGAACACGCCGACCGCACCGCCTCCGCCGCCACCCTCCGCGAGCAAACGCTCGCCGCCGAACGCCTCCGCGGCGAACTCGAAGCCCGCCGCCAGGCCCTCGCTACCGCGCAGGAAAAACTCACCGCCCTCGCGACCGACGCCGACACCGTCGCCCGTCTCCGCCGCGAACACACCGACACCCAGACCTCCCTCAATCAGGCCCGCGACACCGCCGCCGCCGCCGAAAAATCCCTCGCCGCCCTCCGCGCCTGCCTCGACGCCGCCCAGGCCGAACTCCCCAAGCACGAGTCCGCCCTCGCCACGCTCCGCGCCGCCCATCAGCGCCTGCAATCCCTCTTAAAACTTCGCCAGCTCACTGCTGCCGCCGATACTCTCGCCCGCCAATTCGCCAAAGCCGAAACCGCCACCGCCGAGATCGCCGCGCTCGACGCCAAACGCGCCGCCCTGCCGACCCTTACCCCGGCCAAGCTCCGCAAACTCGACGAACAAACCGAGACCGTCCGCACCCTGCGCGCCCAGCTCCAAGCCCTCGGCCTCACCGTTGAACTCACTCCGGCTAAGGAGGCTGCGGTCGAGAACCGCGCCGACCCGAGATCGCCTGCCCAAATCCTCCCTGCCGGCACAAGCACCCGCCTGCAAAGTCCTCGATCGCTCGACCTCCACCTTGCTGGTTGGGGTCGCGTCGTCATCCGCTCCGGTTCGCAGGAAGCGCAAAGCGCCGCCGCCGACCTTGCTGCCGCCGAATCCGCCCTCGCCGACACCCTCCAACAAGCCGGCGTGCCCACCCTCGACGCCGCCCGCGAAGCCGTCGCCACCCGCAAGGAACTCGACGCCCAGCACAAAGCCGCAGTCGCCGCGCTCGCCCCCCACCTCGGCGAACACGACATCCTCGACGCTCTCCGCGCCGCGTCCGCCACCGCCGCCCGCCGCGCCGAAACCCTCGCCGCCAGCCTCGCTCCGACCCCCGACGAACAAGCCCTCGGCCTCACCGACCTTGAGGCCGCCGAGGCCGCCCGCGCCGAGGAATTGCCCGCCGCCGAAAAATCCCTCGCAACCTTCAACCAACACCTCGCCCGCCTCCGCACCGACGAGCGCGCCGCGACCCAGGCCGCCCAACAAGCCGCCAAGCGCGCTGCCGACCACGAATCGCGTCTCCGCATTCTGGATACACAGATCCGCGACCTCACCGCCCGCCATCCCGAAGGCATCGACGCCGCCAAGACGGCGGCCCAGCTCGCCTTCGCTCAAGCTGAGGCCCGCGTCGTGGCGACCCAAGCCGAACTCCCGCCCGACTTCGAAAAACTCCCCGAGCGCAACCGCCGCGCCGCCGTCTCGCTCCAACAGATCGCCAATGAACTCCAGGCCCGCCGCACCGACCGCGATCAAGCCAAAGCGGTGCTCCAAACCCTCGGTGGCCAGGGTCTCTACTCGCGCGAAACCGAGCTGGAAGAACGCCGCGCCGAAGCCGTCCGCCGCCGCGACGCCGCCCGCCCCCCAGGCTGGTCCGCCCGCGTTGCCCACGACCTCATCGAGCACCGCAAACAAGCCGCGACCAAGGCCGTGCTCACGCCCTTGAAAAACCGCCTCACGTCCGCCTTCGCCGAACTCACCGGCGATACCACGCGCCAAGTCTTCCTCGACGAACGCCTCCAAATCGCCGGCATCGGCCGCACCCGCGATGAAGCCTACGCCTTCGACCAATTATCCCAAGGAGCCAAAGAACAACTCCTCCTCTGCCTCCGCCTCGCTGTAGCCCAAGAGCTGGCGACCGACGAACCGCAAGTCCTGATTCTTGATGACGTCTTGGTGAACACGGACCCGGTCCGCCAAGACCGCATCCTCGATGTCCTCAGCGCCCACGCTGAGCGCCTCCAGATTCTAATCCTCACCTGTCATCCGGACCGCTACCGGGGCGTAGGACAGGCAATCGTTATCCAAAACTAGCTCCTTTCGCCGTATCCACTTTATGACTCAACCATCACAGCCTCCTACCGTAACAATTTGGGGACTTCACGGAATGGTGTGGGTGGCGGGTGAATGAAGCCGAGGCGTCATGTCGAGTTTGCCGCAAAAGAAGAGGATTCTGGTGCGGTAGTTTTCGAAGCGGCGGAAGCCGCGGGCGTCGGCTTTGATGGCCTGGATCTTGGAGTTGAAGCCTTCGGTGAGGGCGTTGGTGATGCGGTGCCTGAAGTAGGTGAGCAGGCCGCCCAGATGAGCCTTCAGCGATTGGGCGACCTTCTTCATTTTGGGCAGGCGGCTGTGCATGACACTGCGATGCCATTGCTGGAAGAAGGCGTTGCCGGCGTCGGCGTCGGGCTGCTGCCAGAACTCGACCATCTGCTCCTTGTAGGCCCAAGCCTTGGCGGTGCGCAGGTTGGCTTCGAGAAGTTCCTCGAAGCGCTCCTTCTGGTCCTCGGGGGTCTGGCCGTGCAGCCAGAGAAAACGGGTGCGTTTGAGAGTGTCGTCGCCCTTGGCGGCGAGCCTGGCCGACTCCTCCCGGCGGGTTTGATCCACCGCCTCGTTGAGCGGCTTGGAGACGTGGAAGCGGTCGTGGACGATGTCGGCGTGAGGTGCGGCTTGGCGGGTGCCCAGGTGAAGGGGGCCCCCATGTCCATCGCCGCCGCCTCGATTTGTTTGCGCTGCTCCTCGGGCAATGCCTCCCAAAGCCTTACGCAGGCCTGGGTGTCGCGACCGGCCACCACTTCCAGAACCCGTTGCCCGTCCAAGTCGGTCATCAGCGACACGTAGCTTTGGCCCCGCAAAAAGCTCTTCTCATCCAGCCCCACCCGACGAATGCCCTCGGTGGTGCGCCGGGCCAGGCCGCGCGCCACCGCCGCGTCGATGATGCGCTGCACGCTGTCCCAATGCAGTCCCAGCAGCTCGGCTGCCTGCGAAAGCGAGCGGCACGCAGCGATGACCGCCACGGCGAACGCCTCGAAATGGAGCGTGAAGCGAGAGCCCGGCTCGGCCCGCGGCACCCTCACCGCCTTCACCCCGTGCTTCTCGCACCGACAGTGCGGCGTCGCGCAGCGCAGCTCCAGCCGATACTGCATCACGCTCAGATGCCTAAACGTGCGCTCCGCCAGCCGGTCGTAAACCGACGCTTCGTCCCCGCACTCCGGACAGCGTGCCTTCATCCCGTCCGGCCAGCGCAGCCATACCGTCACCCGCTGCTCGACAAGGCTCTCCTCCACCTTCGTCACCTCCCACGGCGGCGGCAGTTGCAGCAATCTCGCGTAATGCTCTTCGACTGTCATAGGCCTTCTTCTCTTAGCAGCTTCTCAGACCTTACCCACACGAAAACGGGAAGAACCTAAAAAAGACCGCTGAAGGAAATAAATCCCATAAACCGTTGATTGATATTTGTATAAAAT
>JBILUB010000281.1:0-3881 GCA_044371245.1 Opitutaceae bacterium | reverse complement strand
GACCTCGAAATGGTCGGCGAGCTGCGCGGCGGTCGTTACCCGGCTGGCCTGGAGCCGGAGGATGATGGCGTGAAGGCGGTCGAGGCGGTTCATGGGCGGCGGGGGTGGCGCGTTCGCAGGAGGCGGTGGCCGCGCACCAATTCCGCACGAAACGCGTGGGGTAGTGCGCGCCAGTCGCAGTCGAGCAGCGCGCCTTCCAAGGCGTAGGCCAGCACGAGGGAGGGGGAGCGGCCGGCGGCGAACAGGCGTTCGCAGGCGCCGAGCGCGCCCCCGGCGCGGACCAGGTCGTCTCGAGAGTGGATGCCGACCTCCGCCAGCAGTCGCGTCGAGGCCGGCCCGAGGTTGCGCAGGGCACCCAGGCCGCTCGCGTGAGCGGAGGCGGCCGCGGGGGGCACCGACATGAAGTGACGCGCATTCTGCATTCCGGCGCCCGAGCCTGCCCGGATGCGGGCGCCTGGCAACGCCGCGCGGGTGGGCGGTTAGCGATCTGTGGAGGAGTCGACGATCACGGGGTGGGCGACGGTAACCGAGGTCTCGTCGAGAAAGGCGAAGTAGGCCAGGGCCCGCTCGTCCGTGCCCGCGACCTGCTGGGCGGCGGTGGCGGCGGCGAAGTCAGACCACTTGACCACATCGCAGAAGCGACCGTCGGCGTGGCGCACGAGTTGGCGGGAGAGATAACCGGGGCGGCCGCGCAGGAAGGCCTCGAGCGCGCGCGAGGCGAGGAGGAACTCAGTCTCGGCCGCGCCCGGTTTGAGACGAAACTCGGCGAGTTCGAGGACGGCGCGGGCCGGTGCGGGCTCGGCCGACGGTGTGGGCGCGGCGAAGGCGAGGCCGGCGAGCGGAAGGAGCAGGGCGAGTGGGCGAAGACGAAGGAGCGTGTTCATGCGCCGCCAGAGTAGCGCGGGGCACTGACAGCCCTATGTCAGGAGTGTTTGGGAGAATGCTCTCCGAATGAGGTTTTCCGCCATCAGCCGGCGCGAATGTTCAACTCGCGGACAAGGGGGCGGAGGCCGGGGAGGGATCGGATCCGCTCGAGGATGGCGGTCTGCTGAAAGCGCAGCTCGTTGCCCGCCACGGGCTGGTTGTAGAAGACGGTGAGCCGGCCTTTGGGGTCGATCTGGCCGGCGTGGGAGTAGTGGGCGATGCCCGGCCCGACGAGCTCCGGCCAGTGTTCGCGGATCGTGTCCTCCGGAGTGGTGCGCCCGATGTGGTGCTTGACCAGCAACTCGTCCAGCAGTGGTCCGAGCGCACGAGTGGGACGCTTGACCTGGCGGGCGGGGGCATCGTCGGGCACGCCTCGCAACTCGGCGACGAGGCGGCGAGCGATGGGGCGAAACTTGTCGAAGTGCTCCGGCATGGGAGGGCGTCGCCTAGTCCTTGGCCGCGCGCACATCGAGCGCGTCGCGCAGACCGTCGCCGAGGAGGTTCAGGGCCAGAAGGGTGGAGGCGAAGAGCAGGCCGGGGAAAATCAGGAGCCAGGGGTAGTTCTCCATCTTGTCCGCTCCGTCTTTGATCAAGGTGCCCCAGCTGCTGAGCGGAGCGTCCACACCCAGTCCAAGAAAACTCAAAAAACTCTCGAGCATGATGACGGCGGGAATGGTGAGCGTGGTGAAGACCACGACCGGGCCGAGGACGTTAGGTACGATGTGGCGAAAGATGATCCGGGTGTGACCAAAGCCGAGGGTGCGCGCGGCTTCGACGTACTCGAGTCGCTTGATCGTGAGCACCTGGCCGCGGACGATGCGGGCCATGGTGAGCCACTCCACCGCTCCGATGGCGGCGAATAGCCCGAGGATTTTCCCGATGCCCTGCAGGTCGGAGAGGGGAGGGAAGCGACGCAGCCAAGAGTCGAGCTCGTTCATGGGCTCTTTGAGAAAGACCATGATCAGGATGACAAAAATGGTGAAGGGCAGCGCGTAGAGGATGTCGACGATGCGCATAAGCAGGGCATCGAGCCGGCCTCCGAGATAGCCCGCGACGGCGCCGTAGGAAACGCCGATGCCGAGCGCGACGAGGGAAGCGACGAGACCGACCATCAGGGAGATGCGCCCTCCGACGAGCGTGCGCACGAGTAGATCGCGCCCGTGTTCGTCCGTGCCGAAGGGGTGTTGCAGGGAGGGGGACTGGAACTGCACGGCAAAGTCGCCCGTGTCGTATTCGTAGGGCAGAAAGGGCGGAAGCAGCAGGCAGATGAGGGCGAGCGTGACGACAAACAGGCCGGAGGCGACGGCGAGTCGGTTGCGGCGGAGGCGCAGCCAAGCGTCACGCCAAGGGGAGTGGGGACGATCCTCGACAGAAGGGGCGGGGAGCTCGGTACTGGGAGCGGAGGAAGTCACGGAAATGAGGGAGCGAGGCGGGTGGCGGCCAAGGCGGGGGGACGGAGACGCTACTCGAATTTGAGGCGCGGGTTTAGCCAGACCTGCACGAGGTCGACGAGCAGGTTTAGCAGCACGATGAGCACCGCGTAGAGCAGCACGGTACCGGTCACCAAGGTGTAGTCGCGGTTGAAGGCGGAGGTGACGAACTCGCGGCCGAGACCGGGAATCTGGAAAATGGTTTCGATCACGAAACTGCCGGAGATGAGCCCGGCGATGGCGGGACCGAGGTAGGTCACGACCGGGAGCAGGCCGCCGCGCAGGGCGTGTTTAAAAATGATGCGGGTCTCGGAGGCGCCTTTGGCGCGAGCGGTGCGGATGTAGTCTTGGTTGAGCACTTCGAGCATGCCTCCGCGGGTGAGACGGGCGATGTAGGCGGCGTAGACGAGCCCGAGCGTGGCGGCGGGAAGGACGCGATCCCCGGGGAAGTACCAGCCGGAAGCGTTGAACCATCGCAGCTGGAGGGCGAAGAGGAGGACGAGCAGCGGTCCCATGACAAAGGTGGGCACGCAGATGCCGACCATCGCAAAGGAGGAGGCGGCATAGTCGACGACGGTGTTTTTCCGCATCGCGGCGAGGATGCCGAGGGTGATCCCGAGGCTGAGCGCGATGAGCAGGGACCAGAGGCCGAGCTCGAGGGAGGCGGGCAGTTTGTCGGCGATGATCTCGTTGACCGTGCGGTTCGAGTATTTGTACGAGGGCCCGAGGTCGACGCCGAAGGCGGCGCGCAGGTCGAAGTCCGCGTCGCCGTCCTGATCGGCGTCGACGAAGAGTCGCCAGGGGGCGAAGCGTTTCGGGGTGAGATCGAGGAGGTAGGCGCCGTACTGGTGAAAAAGGGGGCGATCCAGGCCGTAGTGGGCTTGAAGGTTGCGCAGGACCTCGGGGGAAACGGCTTTTTCGGCGGTGAAGGGTCCGCCGGGCACGAGACGCAGCATGAAGAAGGTGGCGGTCGTGAGCACGAGCAGCACGGGCAGCATCTCGAGGAGCCGGCGGAGGATGAAGCGGAGCATCGGGGCGGGGGAAAACAGCGGGAGATTCGCGGGGAGCGGCGTTCAGTCGACCAAGTCGATGTGCTGCCAGCCGCGGGTGTCGAGCAGGGTGGGGACCCAGTGGCGCACGCGGGGGGAGATGAGGTAGACGCGTTTGTAGAAATAGAGCGGGATCGCGGGGAGGTCCCGGGTGAGGAGGGCGTCGAGCTCGCGGTAGACGGCGAAGCGGGCGGCTTCGTCGGGCGCGAGGAGCGCGGTGGCGAGGACGCGGTCGTAAGCGGGGTTGGCGTAGCCGGTGTCGTTGTTGCCGCCGCCGGAGGCCCAGAGGTCGAGGAAGCCGTGGGGATCGGGGTAGTCGGCGATCCAGCCGGCGCGGGCGAGGTCGTAGTCGAGTTTGTCCTGAGAATCCAAATACACTTTCCACTCTTCGTTGCGCAGGGTGGTTTCGACGCCGAGCTCGGTTTTCCACATCTGTCGGATGGCTTCGGCGATGGCGCGGTGGGTGTCGACGGTGTTG
>JBILUB010000280.1:0-3908 GCA_044371245.1 Opitutaceae bacterium | reverse complement strand
GCCGGTCTGAGGCTGCTCCTATGAAAATCGTTGCCACCATCACCGCCCGCATGACCTCCGAACGGCTGCCCGGCAAAGTGCTGCTGCCCTGTGTGGGGCGGCGCATGCTGGAGTTGCTCGTGGAACGAGTGCGTCGCAGCCGCCTGCTCGACCAGATCGTGATCTCGACCACGACGAATCGCGCGGACGATGTCGTCGAGGCCTGCGCCCGCTCGCTGGGTGTGGGCTGCTTCCGCGGCAGCGAGTCGGACGTGGTGGGACGGGTCGTCGGTGCGATGGAGTCGGCGGAGGCCGATATCGTGGTGCAGCTGACCGGGGACTGTCCGCTGCTCGACTGGCAGGTGATCGACCAACTCATCCGGCTCTATCAGGCCAACACCTTCGACTACGTGAGCAACACCCTCGTGCGCTCCTTCCCGCGCGGGCTCGACTGCCAGGTGGTCTCGCTCGCGACTTTGCAGGAGTCGCTGCGCCTGGCGAAGGACGCGGCGCAGCACGAGCACGTCTGCCTCAGCATCTACGAAAACCCGCAGCGTTTCCGCCTCTTTAATCTGATCGCGCCGCCCGAGCTCTGTTTCCCCTCGCAACGCTGGACCCTCGATACCGATTCCGACTACCGCTTCATCACCACGATCTACGAGGCGCTCTACGAGCGAAACCCGGCCTTTGGTTCCCGCGAGATCGTTGATTTCCTCGAAGACCATCCGGAGGTCGAGGCGCTCAACCGCGAGATCAACCAGAAGGCCGTCCGCTGACTCTATTTTCACCCAACCCCCATGCCCACCATGATGACCCAGAACTACACGACCGAGCAGGAGGCCTTTTGGGCCGGCGCCTTCGGCGCAGGCTATATCGAGCGCAACCGCGACCCGCGCCAGCTGGCGGGCAATCTCGCGTTTTTCGCCGAGATCTTGAAACCGCTGCCCGAGATTCGCAGCGTGCTCGAGATCGGGGCGAACATCGGGCTAAATCTTCGCGCGCTCTCCCTGCTGCTGCCGGGTGCGCGTCTGAGCGCGGTGGAGATCAACGACCAAGCCGTGGCCGCGCTGCGCGAGTGGGGCGGCGTGCACGAGATCCACCACGAGTCGATCCTCGACTGGGAGCCGGCTCATCCGGTCGACTTCGTGCTCTCGAAGACGGTGCTGATCCACCTCTGCCCCGATCACCTGGACACCGTTTATCGCAAACTGCACGCCAGCTCTTCCCGCTTCATCTGCATCGCCGAGTATTTTAGCCGCAATCCGGTCGAGGTGGAGTATCGCGGCCACCAGGGCAAACTCTTCAAACGCGACTTCGCCGGCGAGATGCTCGATCGGTTTCCCGATCTGGTGCTGCACTCCACCGGCTTCGCCTCGCTGCGCAGCGTCAACTTCCCGCAGGACGACGTGACCTGGCACCTGCTCGAAAAGCGCCGCTGACCCGGAGCGCCCCGTTCCGATGTCCTCCGAAACCGAGCAACTCCGGCGGCTCATCTCTGGCATGCGGGCGGCCTACGCAGCCGGGGGCAATGCGATGGCGTATGCCCGTGAGGTCACCGGCTCCGAATCCAACGCCACGCTCGCGACGCTCCTCGCGTATGATCTGCAGACCGGCACTTACAACGCGTTGGCCCGTCGCAGCCCCGAGAGCAACGCCCGCTGGTGCCACCAGCTGGCGGAGATCCTCGCCACGTGGGTGAGGGAGGACGACGTTTTGTTGGAAGCGGGCTGTGGCGAGGCGACGACGCTGGCCGGCACCTTGGCCCGTTTGCCGGTGAGCCCCGCGCACTCGCTCGGCTTTGACCTGAGCTGGTCGCGTTGTGCAGAAGCCCGTGAGTGGCTGGCCGAGAACGGTGGGGCGGCGGAGCTCTTCGTCGGTGACCTCTTTTCCATCCCGCTGGCCGATGAGAGTATCGACGTGGTCTACACGTCCCACACGGTGGAGCCGAATGGCGGGCGCGAGGAGCAGGCCCTGCGCGAGTTGCTGCGAGTGACTCGCCGCGTGCTGGTGCTGGTGGAGCCGGCCTACGAGCGGGCGGACGAGGAGGCGCAGGCGCGCATGCGCCAGCATGGCTACGCCCGTGGGCTGCGCGGCGTGCTCGAGCGTTTGGGCGCCCGCGTGACGCGCGACGAGCTGCTGCCCTATTCCGTGAACCCGCGAAATCCCAGCGGGCTGCTCGTGGTGGAGAAGGCTCCGGCTTCCGGCCCGGGCGCGCCGGTCTTTCAGTGTCCGCTTACCGGAGCGGCCTTGGTCGATGGAGGCGAGGTCCGGATCGCAGAGTCGATGGGACTGGTTTATCCGGTCCTGCAGGGCATCCCCCTTTTGCGCCCGGAGCATGCGGTCGTCGCCTCGCGCCTGGAGCTTCGTGTCTCTCGCCCATGATGTATTGCCGTCATTGCCTGACGCCGAGCACTCGGCCGAATGTGCGGTTCAACGCGGAGGGTATCTGCGCGCCCTGCGAATTCTCCGCCGAGAGCCAGTCGGTGAACTATCGGGCGAGATTCGCCGATCTCCGGCGCATCGTCGCGAAAAGGACGGCGCGACTTCGCCAGCGGCGCTGGCAGTGCATCGTCGGGGTGAGCGGCGGCAAAGACAGCACCCGCCAGGCCCTCTGGGTTCGCGAAAAACTTGGGCTTACTCCGCTGCTCGTTTCCGTGGCCTATCCGCCGCGGCAGATCACGCAGGTCGGCGCGGATAATCTGAGCAACTTGATCCAACTCGGCTTTGATGCGGTCGTGCTCGGGCCGGCCCCGCGGCTCTCGCGCGCGCTCGTGCGGGAGGCCTTTTTCCGCTTCGCTAATTGGTGCAAGGCGACCGAGATGGCCCTCTTCTCCGGCGTGCAGCAGGTCGCGATCGACAGGGGTATACGTCTGATCCTCTGGGGAGAAAATCCCGCGCTGCAGGTCGGCGACATGGGCATGCTCGGCGACTCGATCTGGGACGGCGCCAACCTCGTGAACTCCAACACCCTCGCGGGGGGCGACCTCGGCTGGTTTCGCGAAGTGGCGGGCGAGGAGCGCCGCCTTTCACCCTACAAGTTTCCCGCACGCGAGGCGCTGCGCCGCGCCGGCGTGCAGACCCTTTTCCTCGGGCCGGCCTGGGAGGACTGGTCGGTGGAGATGAACTCCCGCGTGTCGGTCGCGCATGGTCTGCGGATCCGCGAGGACGATCCGGCCAACACGGGCGACCCCCTGAGCACGTCGATGGTGGACGAGGACTGGACCATCGTGAACAACCTGCTGAAGTTCTACAAACTCGGGTTCTCGCGCGGCACGGAGCAGGCGAATCTCTTGATCCGGGCCGGTAAAATCACGCGCGAGGAGGGCAGGGTGATGGCCGAGACTTATGACGAGGCCTGTGGCGAGGCCTACCTCGCGTCTTTTTGCCGCTACATCGGCGTCAGCGAGGGCGAGTTTTGGGCGGTGGTGCGCCAGTTCGCCCACAAGGAGTTGTTCGACTGCTCCGGTCTGCGGCCGATCAAGCGTTTCAAGGTCGGTGAAGGTCTGCTCCTCGCGGCATGAAGGTCGTCCATCTTCTCGACTATGGCGCCGGCAACATCGGCTCGCTCACGGCGCTGCTCGACGCGCTCGGCTACGGCTCCGTGCGCACGGCCGAGGCGAAGGTGATCCGCGATTGTCCGCTTTTGCTGCTCCCGGGTGTCGGCTCGGCGGGTGCGGCGATGGCGAGTCTGCGCGCCCGCGGGCTTCTGTTTGCCCTTCAGGCTCGTCACGAGGCACGCCGGCCCATCCTTGGAATCTGCCTGGGCGCCCAGTTGCTGTTTGCCGACTTGGCCGAGTCGGCTACGCCCGGGCTCGGCTTCCTTCCCGGCACGGTCGCGCGCCTGCCGGAGCGCGTGCGCTTCAACACCGGCTGGTGCCGGCTCGACTGGGATCGGCGGCGGCTCCACGGCTTCGCGACCGGTCTGCGCG
>JBILUB010000279.1:0-3916 GCA_044371245.1 Opitutaceae bacterium | reverse complement strand
AGCCACTCCGCGCGGCTTTCGGCAGACAGGGAGCGCAGGGCCCATTCCACGCGACAGCGATCACGGGTGCGGAGCTCACGGCTGAGGCAGGCGCGGAGAAACGCGTTTTCCTCGCCTCCGCTCCGGCCGAAACGCCACCGCACCCCGCTCGGCTCCCCGGGCCAGCGGGCCACATACGAGGGATACTCGGCAACGCGCCCGGAGCGCAGCGTCTGGCGACCCGGGCGGAAAAAATCGCCGACGACGCCCGAGCGGTTGCGCCCGGCCCGCCCCACGGCGTCATCGGGGCAAAGGGCGAGGCTGGCGAGCAAGGGGCGGAGCCACAGTCGCGCCGCCGCTTCGGCAGACTCCCAGGTGGAGAAGCGGGAGAGTGCGAAGCAGCGGTAATGGCGGCGACTTCCCCGCTGCACACGAGCCATCACGCAGCGTTCACGCAGATTCCGGGTGAGGTGAGTGGGGCCGATGTTGGCGGTGGGGAGCAAGGTGTCCGCAGCCCTCGAAGAATCGGGCTGGAGGGGCTGGGCGCGGACGGGACTAACCGAAAAATGAGGCATTACCCCTGCGTAGAGACGCGTATACTGGGGGCAAGTAATGTCTGTGTGTTCGGAGCCGGGAACGCCACCTTCACCCTTGGTTTACGGGGTGAAGGGCCCCTGTCGAAGAGGGGCGCGGATGCGTCAGAACAGGGCGCAAGACGGAGGGAATCTCGGAGGGGATTTCGGCCCGGTCTGGCTTAAATCCTGATGGGGAGACACTTCGTTGGGTGCACCCGCGCGCTCCGGCCTAGGCGGTGAGCTCTTCGACGCTGGCCTCGGTGGCCTGACCGGCGATGGTGATCCGGTAGCGGGTGGCTGGGCCCGAGGTTATGGCGGGCGCCGGCGAGGGCGGCATCCCGGTGGATGCTTTCGTGAGCTCAATCGGGGAGGGAGCCGTGGTCGACTTGGGGGTATGGAGTTTGGCGAACTCCTGGGGAAACATGGCGTGGAGCACGCAGGCCTCGTCGTCGGTGGGCAGGCCCTTGGCGGAGAGTTCCTCGCGGAGTTTGCCCATGCGCGGGGCGAGGGCGTCGGCCGGGCGGCCCTCGATCGGGGTCTGGCCGGTGCGCTCTTTGATCAGGCGCAGCAGGTCGGGATCCACGATACCGGGCGGGCGGCCGTATTTGTTGAGCGCGATGTCGGCGGCGGCGGGCGCGATGGTTTTCCAGCGGCCGAATTTCACGTTCAACATGGCCTGGGTGCCCACGATTTGGGAGGTGGGGGTGACGAGGGGGATCCAGCCGAGCGCGGCGCGCACGCGTGGGATCTCGGCCATGACTTCGGAGAATTTTTCGGACATTTTTTGCTCCGCCAGCTGGGTGCGGAAGTTGGAGAGCATGCCGCCGGGGACTTGGTAACAGAGCGTGTCGGAGTCGACGCGCTCGTTGTCGGGCGAGGTGAATTTGGACAAGTCCCGGTAGACCTCGGTGAAGTACTCGCGGAGCTGTTGAAGTTTCGCGGGGTCGAACTTCGGCTGACGGGGATGCCCCTCGAGCAGGGCGATCATGCGGACGGTGTCGGGCTGAGCGGTGCCGTTGGCGAAGGGAGCGATGGAGGTCTCGACCGCGTCGACGCCCGCGTCGATGGCCGCGAGGTAGGCCGAGGCACCGAGTCCGGCGGTGTCGTGGGTGTGCAGGGTGATGGGCAGGCCGACCTTTTGGCGGAGCTGCGTGACCAGATCGTAGGCGATGCGGGGGGCGATGACGCCGGACATGTCCTTTATGCCGATGGAGTCACAGCCCATGTCGCGCAGCTCGATACCCATCGCCACGAAGGCGTCGATGGTGTGCACCGGACTGGTGGTGTAGCAGATTTCGCCGCGGGCGTGCCGGCCGCAGGCTTTTACGGTTTTGATCGCGGTGGTGAGGTTCCGGGTATCGTTCAGCGCGTCGAAGACACGGAAGATATCCTGGCCGGCGGCGGCATCCGCGCGGACGAAGGCCTCGACAACGTCGTCCGGGAAGGAGGTGTACTGGACGATGTTTTGACCGCGCAGCAGCATGAGCTGGGGGGTTTTCGGAGCGGCTTTTTTTAAGGCGCGCAGGCGGTCGAAGGGATTTTCGCCGAGGAAGCGCAGGCAGGAATCGATGGTCGCTCCACCCCAGGTCTCGAGGCCGGCGAAGCCCATTTCGTCGAGGATCGGAGCCGCCGGAAGCATCTGCGCGGTGCTCATGCGGGTGGCGGCCACGGGTTTCATAGGGCAGAAGGGAAGGGGAGGAGAGGGGAGGGCGGCGCTGGCCGGGGCGTCTGGGCGCTTAGATCTCGCGGAGGAGGGCGACCTGCGCGGGGTCGAGGACGAGGGTGCTTTCGTCGACGCGAAGCAGGAGGCGTCCGCTCGCGTCGATGCCGGCAAAATCGCCCTGGACGGGTCGGGTATGGCCGGCGAGCTCGAGGGCGACGCGGCGCGGTGCCTGCCGTGTCCAGGCACGGTTGAGCTCCGCGGCGATCCGGGGGAACTCGCCGGCCCGGAGCGTGGCGTGCCCCTGGGCGATGGTGCGGAGCACCAGCGATGCGAGTTCGTCGAGATCTTGATGGTGGAGTGGGGCGAGGTCGGCGAGACGCACGGTGGAGGCGCGCAAATCGGGAGAGCTGCGTTCGGGGTCGTTGAAGACATTCAGTCCAACACCGACGACGGCCGTGTCGGGCGAGTGGCGCTCGACCAGGAGGCCCGCCAGTTTGCGTGGTCCGACCAGCAGGTCGTTCGGCCAGCGCAGACGCAGGCCGGGCACGCCCAGATCGGAGAGGGCGCCGAGGAGCGCATGCCCGACGGCAAGCGGGAGCAGCGCCCAAAAGTCGCGGGGCCCCGGGCAGGGAACGACCGCGGAGAGCCAGAGTCCGCCGCGATCCGAGGTCCAGTGACGGCCGGTGCGTCCGCGTCCGGCTGTCTGGATGTCGGCGCGCACGGCGTGCCAGGGGGGCATCGAGGCGGCGAGGCGGTTGGTCGTGTCCACGGTTTCGCGGACCTCGAGCAACCACCCGGTGAAGTCGTGGCCGGGTGACGACGAGGGATCGTCGAGGCAGGGAATCGAGGCGGAGTTCATGCGGTATGCCGGGTCGAAGCTCAACGCACGCGGTGGGAGCTGAAGATGTCGCGCCGACCCTCGCGGGCCCAGTCGATCGGGGGATGAGTACCGCCCGGGGAGGGCGCGGCAAAGGCGGCGACGAGTCGTCCGCGTCCGCGAAAGAGATGATGTACGGCCGCGGTGATCGCAGCGAGGTGCGCGGCGGGCAGCTCGGGCGTGGTCGGAGCCGCGGTCCGCAGGGTGGCCGCAGGGATCGCGGAGGCCACGGGGATCGGGGAGGCCTCGGGTTTCAGTGAAGCGGCCGGCACCTCGGACCTCAGTTTGGTCGTCGGCGTGTGGGACGGTCCAAGGTCCCGCGGGACGGGACGCTGGCGGATCTTTCGCACCAAATCGATGGCGAGCCAGGTACAGCCGAGTGCGAGGAAGAGGACGAGGAGTACGTCGATTGCCGTTTGCATGGAGGAGAAAGGTTAGTCGGACACGGAACCGCGGACGCGGCGTCGCACCCCGAGCGCGATGACCAGCAGGCCGGAGAGCGCGAGACCTTGAGCGCCAAGCGTGCAGGCGAGACGCGCCTGGTCGGCGAGGGCGGGGGCGAGCACGCGGGCGCCGAGCACGCCGATCGCTGCGAGCGCGAGTCCGGTTAACCAGGAGCGAAGGGCGGGGCGATGGCGTGCGTTCATTTCGCGATCAGGGGGATCACCGTGACGTAGATGCCCGTGAGTATGGCGCTCGTGATCACCCCGCAGATGCTGGCGCCGAGGGCCTCGGGCAGGATGATGGCGTCGGGCCGGACCTTAGAGACCTCTTTTTGCGCGACCTTCGCCGTGCTCGGGACGCAGGAGACTCCCGCGATCC